>CAZOCN010000010.1:0-22434 GCA_964578315.1 uncultured Candidatus Bathyarchaeia archaeon | reverse complement strand
AGATTACCCGCCTTCTCCAAGGTCTCCCACTCTCTCGGTCATCTATAGTAAAGATTGGCATATTATTCAAAAAGGCATCGTTAATGGAAGAAAAAATAGTAGCTCTTTTATTCTGTGAGAGCCAATTCATCCTAAAGCGAGGTGGCTTCCAGAATGAGAATAATCGGTATTGTAGGTAGTCCAAGGATAAGAGGGAACACAGAATTACTAGTAGAAGAGACTCTAAAGGCTGCGGAGGAAGAAGGAGCAACTGTGAAGTTAATTAGGTTGGCTGGAAAGGAGATAAAGCCCTGTGACGGCTGTCTGTCATGTAGGAAGACGAAGAGATGCCATATAGAGGATGATTTCGACGCTGTATTTGAAGAGATGAAGAAGGCAGATGGAATAATCCTGGGAACGCCGGTTTACTTCGGCTCAGCAACTCCCATAATAAAGGCTTTAATCGATAGGGCAGGTTACGTATCTATATCGCTTGGAAGGGTATTCGAGAATAAGGTTGGAGCTCCCATAGCCGTAGCTCGGAGGGCAGGACAGTGCTTCACTTTCTCTCAACTACTCTTCTTCTATTTACACCAAGGGATGATAGTGCCAGGATCTACCTACTGGAATATAGCCTTCGGAAGAGAGAAGGGAGAGGTCTTGAAGGACAAAGAGGGATTAGAAACGATGAGAAATCTCGGGAAGAAGATCGCCTGGTTAATCAGTAAATTGAAAACTTGAGAGTGAATCTCCTACTCCACGTTAGCGTGCCTTTCTAAGGTATCCTCCTCTCTCACATCCAATTTTTTCATTAACCCAACTATCAGAGCGTCGAGTATTATCTGAGCAGTATCCAAGAAGAGAGTTGAAAGAGGTAAGAGAGAAACGTTTTCGTCACCTTTCGTTTTACCTTGTATCAGTATAACCTTGTCAGCAATTGAAGCCAAGGGGGAATCTCGCTTAGACGTGACAGCCACTACAACACCGCCAACCTCCTTAGCTCTCTTGGCTAGTGCAACAGTACTGGTAGTTTTCCCCGAACCTGAAAGAGCTACAAATAGATCTCCCGGTTTCAAGGCTGGTGTAAGGGTCTCCCCTATATAATAGGCAGAAAGTCCGAGGTGCATCATTCGTTGGGTGAAGGCTCTCCCTATGAGACCAGCCCTCCCAGCACCGTAAACGAAGACTCTGTCGCTAGAGCAGAGAAGTTCAATAAACTCTTCTAAGGAAGAATAGTTCAACTTTGCTTTGAAATAGTTGAAGTGATTAAGGAACTCCTCGATTGCTTCTTCTATCATCTTCATTGAGTTCCCTCTTCATCTTTTATCTGTTCTAACATTGCGGTTTTAGGAGTGAAAGTTAAAAGATTTACGCAACACATTTTAACAATCTTTAAAAGATGTCAGAGGAAATCGACGCTGTTAGTGGTGGATTAAGATGGGTAAATTACCTCATCCTTATATGCCCAATTCTGTTGAGTCTCTCAAAGAAGAGATGCTGGAGGAGATAGGTGTTGAGCATATTGACGAGTTATATCGTGACATCCCAGAGAACTACATGCTCAACAAACCGTTAGATATACCGGAGGGTAGGCCGGAGCAAGAAGTTAAAGAAGAAATCGAACGGATTCTTGCAAAGAATAAGAGCACCGACGAGTTCCTTACTTTCCTCGGCGCGGGCTGCTGGCCGCATTATATTCCCGCTGCCGTGTTAGATTTAGTTCGAAGAACGGAGTTTTTAACGTCTTATACCCCCTATCAACCTGAGATATCTCAGGGAATGCTTCAGGCTCTCTTTGAATATCAGAGTTTGATCTGTGAGTTAACAGGGATGGATGTGGCCAACTCTTCCATGTACGATTGGTCAACCGCCGCTGGAGAAGCTGTGTTGATGGCTGTTAGGCATACAAGGAGGAGAAGCGTATTAGTACCTGAAACTGTAGGTCCAGAACGATTGGCTACTATAAAAACTTATGCTGAGCCTTCAAGTATCCAAGTTGAAAAGGTTAAATACGTTAAGGATACTGGACAACTTGACCTAGAGGATCTGAAGAGAAAACTAGATGAGGAGATAGCGGCTGTTTATATAGAGAACCCTACCTACCTAGGTTTTTTGGAGACTCAAGTAGAGGAAATAAGCGAAGAGGCGCATAGAAAGGGAGCGCTCTTCATAGTAGGTGTAGACCCCACGTCTCTCGGAGTCGTAAAACCTCCGGGAGAGTACGGTGCAGATATTGTAGTCGGCGAAGGTCAACCCCTCGGAATTCCCATGAGCTATGGAGGACCCTTATTGGGCATCTTCGCTTGTCGTGATGATAGAAGACTACTTCGGCAGATGCCTGGACGAATTATTGGAATGACCACAACTATATCTGGTGAAGAGCGAGGTTTCTGTATGGCGTTACAGACAAGAGAGCAGCATATAAGGAGGGAGATGGCAACGTCCAACATCTGCACAAACGAGGCATTATGCGCCGTTACAGCCGCGATCTATCTCGCACTCATAGGTCCACAGGGTATCAGGGACCTAGGAGAAACAGTAATGGAACGGGTACATTACGCCATCACCCTCCTCTCTGAGATAGAAGGATTGAAGACCCCCTTATTTGACGCTCCTCATTTCAAAGAGTTCACAGTCAACGTTGACGAAGCCAATGTCCGAATCAGCGATCTACACGATAAATTATTTGAGGAGGGAATTCAAGGAGGTAAAATCCTCTGTAAAGATTTCCCGGAGCTTGGAGAAACAGCACTTTACTGTGTGACGGAGTTACATAGCAGAGAGGACATAGACCGTCTGGCGTCAACCTTGGAGAGGCTGCTCAAGTGAGGTGAGGAAGGTGAAGGAGGCAAGGTTCAGGCAAGCAAGGTGGGAGGAGCCGGTTATTTTCGAGTTAGGAAGGCCAGGAAGGAGAGGTTACCTAATCTCAAGAATGAAGGGCACAGTGAAAGGAATCGAGAACCTGATACCTGAGAAGCTGCAGAGAACTCAACCGCCGAAATTGCCGGAACTCTCTGAAGTTGAGGTTGTGAGGCATTACACTCGCCTATCCCAAATGAACTATGGTACAGACTTAGGATTGTACCCGCTAGGTAGTTGTACGATGAAATATAATCCAAAGATAAATGAGATTCTAGCTTCTTCACCGAAGGTGGCTAATCTTCATCCATACCAGGACGTAAGAGCAACACAGGGAATCTTGGAGATTATGTATAAGCTATCTCGTTGGCTTGCGGAGATAACTGGAACCTACGAGGTCAGTCTTCAACCAGCCGCCGGGGCCCATGGAGAATTCCTTGGAACGTTAATTATGAGGGCGTATCACAAATTCAATAATAAGTTAAAGGAAAAAACGGAGGTTATAATTCCAGATTCAGCTCATGGAACGAATCCAGCCAGCGCGAGTATGGCTGGATTCAAGATAATTGTGGTTCCCTCAGATAGTCAAGGTTGTGTTGATGTAGAAGCCTTAAAGGCTGCTGTGTCATCCAGAACAGCGGGGCTTATGTTAACTAATCCGAACACTCTCGGGGTATTTGAGAAGAACATCAGAGAGATAGCCGGAATCATCCATGAAGCTGGAGGATTACTTTATTATGACGGGGCCAACTTAAACGCTCTCTTGGGTAAAGCTAGACCCGGCGATATGGGCTTCGACATCGTCCACATAAACATCCATAAAACCTTCTCTACGCCCCACGGTGGCGGAGGACCTGGTGCAGGTCCAGTGGGGGTCTCAGAGGAGCTAGAGAAGTTCCTTCCCATTCCTAGAATAACCTACGATGGGAAACGCTACTCCCTAGATTACGACAAACCGTATTCTATAGGGAAGGTTAAAAGTTTCTACGGAAATGTAGGCGTTTTAGTGAAAGCCTTCGCTTACATCCTCAGCTTGGGAAGGGAGGGACTCGTTGAAACAGCTGAATTGTCAGTTTTGAATGCCAATTACATAATTGAGAAGCTCAGGAAGATCCATGGGTATACCTTACCCTATGATTCGTCTACTCCTAGAAAGCATGAAGGCGTTTTAAGCGCTGAGAAGATGCGCAGAGATATGGGCGTTAGAACACTAGATGTGGCCAAGAGGCTCCTAGATTATGGTCTCCACTCGCCGACAATTTACTTTCCACTAATAGTTAAAGAGGCGCTCATGATAGAACCGACGGAATCCTATGAAAAGGAAGAACTTGACAGATTCATAGAAGCCATGAAAGCTATCTCTGAAGAGGCGTATAAGGAACCGGCTAAAATTTTGAACGCTCCAACGAATGTGGCGGTGAAGAGGCTAGATGAAGTTAAGGCTTCCCACCCCAAAACTATGATTCTAAGTTGGAGGATGTACCTAAAAAGGCTGAATAAAACTTGAGGAATAAATATTATTTAAGAAGGAAGAGGATGAAGAGGGTGGATGTATGTCAGATATTGAAGATAGAGTCCGAGAGGCTATAGAGCGGATAGTCGATCCAGAGACAGGCATGACCTTTGGTTATATGAACATGATCCGAGACGTTAAAGAACAGGAAGAGGGAGTGGTGAAGATTGATTTTGTCCCCTCCAGTCCCTTCTGTCCAATAGCCTTCCATCTTGCGCGAAGTATACGGGACGCTGCTGAAAAGGTTGAAGGCGTTAAAAGGGCATTTGTCTATTGTCGTGGTCACCGTAGGGAGAAAGAGATAAACGAGACTGTGAATAGGTAGGAGGGTCTATTGGAAGTAACAGTTCGTTTCTTCACCGTCCTACGGGAGCTCACAGGATACAAGGAGATTAAAGTTGAGTTAGAGGAGAAGGCATCTCTCCAGGAGCTCCTCTCAAAACTCTCCGCAAGATTTGGAGAGAAATTCACAGAGTATGTCTTCGACGAAAAAGGGAATGTGAAATCTCATCTTCAACTTTTGATCAATGGAGAGAACTCCAAAAGTCTTAAGGGTTTGAAGTCGGAGTTGAGGGAAGGTTATGTCGTAGCTATCCTCCCTCCAGTTGGTGGTGGATAAGTCCTACTTGCAGATCTCCGCCTCTAAATAAGTTGGATGAGCTTCCATAATCCTAACCGTTAGCCTTCTGCCCAATAAATTTTCTGAATCTTTGACCACGACTGGTTTATAGGCGTAATTCCTGCCAATCCAAGAGCCGTTTTTGCCTTTCTCATCAATTAATATCTCGCCTTCCCAATTCAGCCATAATCTGTTCCTTTCTAGACTTATCCTCCTCGAAAGCTCACTTATTCTTCGGCTTCTCTCTTCAACCTCCTTAACTGGAAGCTGCTTCATCTCCGCTGCAACGGTTCCGGGTCTGGGGAAGAACCTCGATACATTGACAACATCAAACCTCAAATCTTTGAGCAAGGTCAGAGAATCCTCGAAAGCCTCCCAAGTCTCCGTTGGGAACCCGCATATAATATCCGTGGCCACTGTAATCTCCGGAATTTCAGCTCTAAAGTTTTCTATAATCCTCCTGAAGTCTTCCACTGTATACTCCCTATTCATATCTTTAAGAACTGAATTGTTACCGCTCTGAAGGGGCAAGTGTAGAAACTTGAATACTTTCCTATGGGTGAAAGCGTTGATAAGCCTCTTTCCCAGTCGGAGGGCGTGACTAGGATTGATCATCCCCACACGAATAAAGAAGTCTCCTTCTACACTACAAACTCTCCTCAAGAGGTTAGGGAGATCAGTTTTTATGTCCATCCCATAGGCCCCAACGTCCTGAGCGGTCAACCAAATCTCCTTAACTTCTTCCTTTACAGCAGACCTAACTCTCTCAGCTATCACTTTAGGTGGATAAGAGAATAGATGCCCCCTAGCGAACCTCACACAGCAATACGTACAGGAGCCTAAACACCCCTCGGCTATCTGAAGGGGCTCCACAACCTTGTTCAACCTAACCTTCGGAAGAATAGGCTTAATTAACCTGCGATTGATGGAGAGGAAGGATCCCTCTCTCCTCTTTAGAGCCAACTCAACGGCCTCCACAACCTTATCTACAGAGCGAGGGCCGAGAGTTACAAACTTCCCTTCCACGGCTCTCTTTATAGCTGGCAAATTGATGAGAGGGAGACAACCGGCAACCACCAAGGGCTTACTGAAACTACTCAACTTTCTCAATCTGTGGAGAACCCTATTCTCTGTAGGTCCCTTAACACCACAAGTATTCACTATCACAACATCCGCCTCCCCAACCCCCTCACAGATCTCATATCCCTCTTCTAGAAGAAGGCCTACTATAACCTCAGAATCAAACCTGTTACTAGTACATCCATAACTCTCTAAGTAAACCCGCCTTCTCCCCTCATCATTAGCCAAATCCTTGAAATCCCTCACCTTCAATAGAACTCATCAGAAACCCCGCATTTAAGCATTGTAGGAAACAAACTATTTAGTCAAACAATGATAATTTCAATTATTGAACGATGCAATCTTTAAAATATTATGTTCATTATGAATTTTAAATCTATAATTAAATTTATAAGTTAATGTATGTTTATATTTATTTCATATTTGATACATGTTATATAATGATATATATGGTGGCGCGCTCTTTTGGTTTTGAGGGGTTCTGAGATGAAGTTGATAACTTTGTATCTTCCAGAGTCTTATTTGAAGGCGTTGGATAGGTTGGTGAATGAGCGGTTTTATCCGAATAGGGCTGAGGCTATTCGTGTTGCTGTTAGGGATATGATTCGTGAAGAGGTTTGGGGGCGTAAGACGAGTGGCTAGGCTTGTGGATAGGGCCCTTCAGAATCTCTGGCATGAATCTGTCCAGAAGGGCCTTAGGGAGCCTGGCTACTGTCGCATTATGGTGGTTGGTGTCGGTGGGGCGGGGAATAATACTGTAAGTCGCATTATGGAGACGGGGATCGTTGGTGCTGAATGCATCGCCTTGAACACGGATATGCAGCATTTGAACACTATACATGCAAACAATAAGATTCTCATCGGCGAGACTGTGACGCGTGGGTTAGGGTCTGGTGGCGATCCGAAACTTGGCAGGGCAGCTATCGAGGAGTCTAAGGAGAAAATCGACGCCTTACTTAAGGACGTTGATATAGTTTTCGTCACGGCTGGGATGGGTGGCGGAACGGGAACTGGAGCAGCCCCGGTTGTCGCTGAGATAGCTCGTAAGAACGGCGCTATTGTTGTGGGTGTAGTGACTATGCCCTTCAAGATGGAGAAGGGACGGATAGAGATAGGTGAGCAAGGTCTGAAAGAGATGAGGAAAGCCTGCGACACGATAATCGTCATTGATAATAACAAACTGTTGGAGTTAGCGCCTCAATTGCCCTTGAATGAAGCCTTCAGCGTGGCGGATAGGGTCTTATCCAATATGGTTAAAGGCATAGTGGAGGTTATCTCGGCGCCTAGTCTCATCAATTTAGACTTCGCCGACTTCAAGACTATAGTTAAGAAAGGCGGTGTTGCCGTCGTAGGCATTGGAGAGTCGGATGGTCCAAATAGAGCCGAGGAAGCTGTTAGAAACGCCCTCCGAAGCCCATTACTTGACATAGACTATGCTGGTGCTTCCGGAGCCTTAATACATGTTTCAGGGGATGCCCAAATGACCGTTGAAGAGGCGAATAGGGTTGGAGAGATAGTGACTGAACTCATGAATGACGACGCTCTCGTTATCTGGGGAGCTAGGGTGAGACCGGAAAACGATGGAGTCCTTAGAGTAACACTTGTGATGACTGGAGTTAGGTCACCCAACGTTCTAAGGGGGTATGGTAACGATATGCCGCAACTATATAACTTAGACCCGTACGATGAAAAAGGTAAGATGCCTAAGGTAGATCTAAAACTTGATCAACTAGAGCAATACGCCTCTTAAATAGGACTTCCTCCCTATTTTTTCTGGGTTTCTGACATAACGTTCTTATTCTTTCTATTGGAGATAGAGGTCCTCCACAAGGTACAACTTGATTTGCCTTTATGGCTTTTAGGATCGACTCTACTTCAGGTGTCGATTCTACTTCGGTGTACGCTTTACCTATCGTCCAGGGAAGGTGAGAGTCGCTACCCGCCACCTTCGGTATTCTCCTTCTCTCAGCGTATCGCTCTGCCAGTAATTTAGAGATGAAGAAAGGGAAGCTGTTGGAGTTTATAACCTCAACGGCGTCATAGGATGTCTTTGGGTTTAGCCTTCTCCATGAAGTACCCTTAATCGGAGTTACAGGATGGGCCATCACAGCTAATCCGCCTTCTTCATGGATTAACTCCACGGTTTCGTAGGGCGTCAAACCCTTCGGTATCGGATTAACTATGTTTAGTGCTAGAATGTGGCCGTTGCTCGTTGACACTTCCTCGCCAATTATCACAACGAACTCCTTTACCCGTTCAGCTAGCTTTAGGGCTCCCTTTATAGTGTTATGGTCGCATATAGCTATACCATCTAAGGATCTTTTCTTTGCGTATTTCACTGCTTCTCTAAGAGTAGTTTTGCTATCATGGGAGAATTCAGTGTGGATATGCAGATCGATTCTTAGGGGTTTTTCCCTCAAGAGATTTCGCTTCCCGCCTTTACTGGGCGGTCAGGAATCAGCAAAGATACCTTCTCCTTTTCTAGGGCGGCTAGGACCATAACTTCAGATTTGACTCCGAACATTGTCCTAGGCTCTAAGTTCGTAACGACAGCCACTTGTTTCCCAACAAGCTCTTCAGGTTTATAATATGGTAGGAGACCTGCAACAGATGTCTTTACGTTCCCTTCGCCGAGGTCGATACTCATTTTTATTAGGGATTTGGATTTCGGTACAGCCTCTGCGTTTATTATCTTGCCTATCTTTAACTTCATTTTCTGGAATTCTTTGAAGGATATCAACTCTCGCCTTAACCTCAATAATTCTATTTCATTCTCTATTTCTTCAGGTGTTTTTTCAATCTTTCGGAATAATAGTTTCGCTTTTTTCACTTTATGTCCTGCCGGGAGGGATTTGTAGGCTTCTTCCCATAATGGCTGATTAAAGTTCTCCTTGAGATTTAAGAGGTGTAGTAAAGCCTCGCTGATCTTAGGCATGACGGGTGATATGGCTATAGCTAATGCTTTAACTATCTGCAGAGCCACGTATAGGGTGTTAGCGGTAGTTTGTAAATTAGATCGAAGGGTTTTCCATGGAGCTTTTTCGTTCAAGTATTGGTTCCCGAGTCTACTTAGAGAGATCGTGTCTCTAGTAGCCATCTGGATATTCAAGGCTTCAAAATCCTCTTCTATCCTACTCAATATTTCCTTAATTGACTGAAGGGTCTCTTGGTCAATTCTGCCTAAACCCTTGGGTTCTGGAACTCTGCTGTCGAAGTGGTTGTTTAAGAAGGTGATTGTCCGATGGATGAAGTTCCCTAAAGCATCATTTAAGTCTGCGTTCACCTTCTCTATGAAAATCTCCCAAGTGAAGTTAGCATCTTTAGTCTCAGGTCTTATTGAGAGTAGAACGTATCTCCAGTAGTCCGCGGGAAACAGCTCCAAGGCTTCATCGATCCAAACTCCTACTCTCATGCTCTTAGAGAACTTCTTCCCCTCGTAATTTAGGAACTCTGTTGAGCTAACATTTGTTGGCAAGTTATATTCTTCATGGGAAGCCATGAGAAGGGCTGGAAGAATAATGGTGTGGAAAGGAATGTTATCTTTACCTATGAAGTATAAGGTCTCCGCTTCTCTGTCGAACCAGAAGTCACGCCATCTCTCTGGCTCTCTCTCTCGAAAATACTCTATTGTGGCGGAGACGTATCCTAGGACTGCCTCCACCCAGACATAGATCGTCTTATCTTCTGCACCTGGAAAGGGCGCGGGTATGCCCCATTTAATGTCTCTGGTTATAGGTCTAGCCTTTAACCCCTCTTTAATCAACTTCAGGCTGAAATTCTTCGCATTACTCGGCAATTTATCATTGGTTGAGATGTACTTCTCCAATTTTTCAGCTAGAGCTGGGAGGTCGAAGTACCAATGTTTAGTTTTCCTGATTTCTGGGATGGAATTGCAGATTGTACAGTGAGGGTTTATTAATTTCGTGGGGTCTAAAAGTTGACCGCAGGATTCACACTGGTCTCCCCTTGCGTTTTCATACCCGCAGTACGGGCATACTCCTTCCACGAATCGGTCTGGAAGGAACCGTTTACATTTAGGACAGTAAGGAAGTTCAGCTTCCTTGGTGAAGACATATCCGTTCTCGTAGATTTTTAGGAGGAACTTCTGCACGAATTCTTTATGCACTGGGCTCTCGGTTCTAGTGTAATTATCGAAGGATATCTCCCATCTCTTGAATAGATCACTAACTAGTTCATGGTTTCTATCTGTGAGTTCCTTTGGTGGGATGCCCCGCCGTAAAGCTTCAACCTCAATGGGTGTTCCATGTTCATCTGAACCACTGACATATAGAACGTCGTCTCCTCTAAGCCGGTGATATCTAGCTATGACATCACCTGATAGACTCTGGATAATCGTCCCTAGATGGGGGATGTAATTTATGTAGGGCCACGCAGAGGTGACCAAAATCCTCTTCTTGAGCGAGCTACACCTCCCTTCTTCAGTTGGCAATTTACACTTTTTCTGAGTCCTCTTATACTTAAAGCCACCGCCTTTAGCAAGTTATTCGAGATAAACTTTAACCTTTAAATGGTCTCCATCCCTTAGCCCGAGAGTCTCCCTCAAATTAACTCCAGAAACTAACTCCAGTACATCAGGGTCTCTATCTATGATGGGGATGACAACAACACAGTCTAAACTTCCTAACTTTGCCTTGAAAATCTTTCCAGGTAGATAGCCCGGTGGGGGCTCTATAGGAATCCCGGAGTGTTCTCGTAGGAGATTCAAAGCGCGGCTGCTCTCTTCATCCTTAACAAGAAGATTCAGGGTTCCAGGATAGGGAATAAAGCCAGATACTTCCCGTAGCCTATCCTTAACCCACTGTAAATTTAGAAAGAGTCGCCCCTCTCCGTATCCAGAGGTTACGGTTCCCTTGATCGTAAGAACGACCATATCCTTCTAGGCCCCCGTTTTTAATCGCTTAGTTAACCCAGTTATTTTCAGAATTCCATCATACATCTCTCTTTCGGTGACGTTATACCCTAACTAATCAGATATTCAAAGAGTGTATAGGGTGGAATCCAATCCCCTCTAGCTTTTTTCAAATTGATTTATCATCGAAAGAAAAGGATGTCTTGTAATAGATTGCCTTAGAATAAAATTTCGGGAATACGATTCCTCTAAAGGGTTATCACTGATTTAGCCTCAAGTGACATTTTAAGAAAGGTTGCGTAACCTAACACTGAGACCCCTTCTATTAAATCCTCCTTCAGAATACCTTTCGATCTAAGGGCGGATTCGCAAACATAAACTTTTATTCCCCCCTCTAAGACTTTCTGTAGCTCCTCCGCTATCTCTACACTTATCATCCTAGCAACTCCCTTCTTAGCTAAGAGGACACCATCAATAAACAGGAATATGGAGACCTCAAGATCCATCGCCTTCGCCGTTTCAGCGAGGTGCAAGAGCGTCTCCGCCCTAGAGGACTCCTCTGGACCCCAACCATACATAAATATAACCTTCTCCTTCAAACCATCCATCCCCCATAATGAGATTACTTATGGAAACAACTATTTAATAAGTGGACCTTTTACAACCCATTTATAGAAAAAATATTCTATTTGAAGAAAGTGGTTTGTACAACCGGTGATAGGGCCTTCCAGATGTTCATGAAAGAGTTGCCTACAGCAGTCCAGTATAAAGCACCTGTGACATGGATTGTACTCAACAACTTCAGTTTAGGCTGGATTAAGATGCACGAAAAGATTCTAGGCGAACGGTACATCGCAGTAGATTTCGAGGTTCAACCAGATTTTGTTAAAATAGCTGAAGCAAACAAATGTTACGGAGAAAGAATTGAAAAGCCGGAGAGAATTAAAGAGGCCCTCAAAGCGGCGTTAAAGGCAAATAAGAATGGGATACCCGCAGTGTTGGATTTCATAGTAGATCCTTGGGATGTAGCGGAAGGTTTCAAAGAATTTCATCGTAACGCGTGGGGAATCAACCTGTAAACCATGTCAGTTCAAAGTCATCTTTGTAGTGCCTATAGAAATGATAGGTGATTTTCATTCGGGCCTCGTTAGGTTGTTTCTATAGCCCCTCTATTTGGCGTCTAATATGTTGCCCGATGGGTTATTGGAATCTTCCTCTTGCTGTTATTGGCCATATGACTTCTACGGTGTCGTCTCTGAGGCCATAGTACCGTTCATGGAGGTTAACTGTTGTGCAACAATGACTGGGGATCAACTCTATCTTGTCTCCGACTTTAAGGTTGCATTTTGGGTCTACTTCAATCCATCCATGTTCTTCGGATAAGTGAAAAAGCCTCGCGTCCTCTACGTCCTTTACTAGAGGCATCCCCAATTCCTTTGTTATAGCCTTAAGGCCCACATTGGTTATTATTCTATGTGGGACTGGTCTACTTATGACTGTAGCCAACACCGTCAAGGCGCATTTAAAATCGAATCCTTCGAGTTTACTATATGTTGAGTCCATAAAGACGTAGGAGCCAGCTTCCACCTCAGTTATTCGCGGGTACTCCCCAGTTATATTATGAGTGCCTGTTGAACCGGCGCTCACGATATCCACGTTTATACCATCATCTTCCAGCATCTCAACTGTCTCCGTTAACAAAGCCACCCTTTTGAGAGTCGCGGTCTTTCTTTCTTCAAAATTCGGAAGCTCGAAGAAGGCTCCTTCATATCCCATTAAACCGCGGAAGTTTAATCCATCGAATTTGATGATCTCCCTAACGAACTCCAATGTAGGTCTCCCAGGCATTACTCCACACCGTTCTAATCCGATATCAACCTCCACCATTATCCCCTGTTTGACGCCATACTTCCTTGCAGTCTCTGAGATGATCCTCGCGACTTCGAGGTTATCTACAATCACCTTGATATCGCTATGCCGAGATAGGCCGACGAGTCTCTCTATCTTCTCCGGGTCCACAACTTCACTTGTAATGAGAATATCGTGAACTCCATTCTCTGCCATAACCTCCGCTTCCCCGAGCTTCTGGCAACATATGCCTATAGCTCCCGCCTCGATCTGTTTATGAGCAATAATAGGCGATTTATGAGTTTTAGCGTGAGCTCTGAGGTTTGATTTCACACTGGAGAAGTAGCGGGACATTTTGTTAATGTTCTCTTCCATCGCATTTAAATCTATAAGGAGGGCGGGTGTCTCGATCTCCCACTTACTAGCGCCGACACTCATAGAACTCACCATGGAACTTTAGAATCATCATAACTAAGGAGGTTATAAGAGTAACCTATGTTAAGGGAATAAGCTTGTTAATTGAGGATTCCACTTCAAGAATAAACTCTTCTAATCACTCTCTTATAGTTGGAGTTTCTCGGTTCTTCACGATAATGAACTTATGTTTCTTCAAAGTCCAAGGGTTGGGTGTCTTCTTGATTATGTCGATTAGCCCCCTCCTCTTCAACTTAGGTATGGCGCCCATCATCCTCCTCGGAATATCGTGAAGAGATATCTCTCCCTTCTCCAAAAAGAACTGGTAGACCTTCTTCTCGAAGTCTGTTAGCCCCTCCAATTCTAGAACATTCCATTTTCAGTGTTTAGGCTTTCTTCTTTACACGGAAGTGACTTTCTCTACCAGCACTTATATACTCTCCGCCCACATCCCGGATTATAGACGCTATTTTGGCGAAGTTCTCCGAGCCGAGGAAGCGCCGTGGCTTCACGATCACAAAATCGTCCGCTTCTTCGAACCTCAGCAAGGCTTTTAATTCTGGTGGGAAGGCATTTTGGACTCTATTAAGGTCTGAAGGTCCTTCGCTAGGAGCGGCTGTTGCGGGGCGCATAGCTTTTAGGTCCTTTGATATCTCAGTGAGGTCGGTCACTACCATCTTGAGGACGTTCAGAAGTTGGTCGATTCTCTGGAGTAACTCATTTATCTTCGATTCTTCCATTATCCGAGAGAGCCTCCTTACTGAGTAATTATTTAAGTGTCGCCCTTCATTTGTTTTACCCTTAACGATCTAGAATTTCTCTGATGGGTTGGTGGAATTGATAGAGGTGAACGGGGGTCAGAAGAGTGGGAGCGGTACCTTGTTGAGGATCTCCGTCTCTTTAGCCTCTGTTCTCAAGGAACCTCTTCATATATACAACATTAGGAAGAAGAGGCGCCAGTCAGGGTTACGTCCTCAACATCTGGAGGCGGTTCTCACAGCGGCTAAACTCTGTAACGCAGAGGTTAAGGGCGCCTCTCTAGGTTCAGAGGAGTTATGGTTTAAGCCTAAAAGGGTAGTCGGCGGCATGATTGAGGCGGATATAGGAACAGCGGGGAGTATCCCCATGTTGCTCCTTACAATACTGCCTATTTGCGCCTTTGCAGAGGAGAAAGTTAGAGTTTTAGTTAGGAATGGAGGTACAGATGTACGCTACTCGCCAACCATCAATTATATCCGTCTGGTTCTACTCCCAACACTGGAGAAGATGGGACTTAAGTCCAGAGTCGCGGTTAGGAGATACGGCTATTACCCAAAGGGAGGTGGGGAAGTCTACCTCGAGGTGGAGCCATGTCATCAACTACAGCCGATAACTCTAAACTCCTTTGGAAAAGTTGAGGTGATTAAGGGAGTCTCAGTCTGCACTTTTCTGGAAGAACGGAAGGTTGCGGAACGCCAGAAGATCGCTGCTTCTCGTCTACTAGAAACCAGAGGATATAGGGCGGAGATAGAAGTGATCAATGACAGATCGAATCCACTCCAAAAGGGAAGTTCCATAACCCTCTACACCCATACGACTGGAGGTGCCCTTCTTGGAGGAGACGCCATAGGAGAGCTTAGGAAGAGAAGTGAAGAGGTTGGTAGAGAAGCAGCCATGAATCTACTTCGCGAATTGGAGGCGGAGGCAACAGTTGACGTACACCTTGCGGATATGCTTATTCCCTATATGGCTCTCGCAGAAGGGAGGTCCATGTTTCTCACCCGAAGCTTGACAGACCACCTAGAGGCCAACATTTGGCTCGTACAGAACATACTGAAGAGAAGCTTCAAGATTAATAAGCGGGGCAGATTATACCTAATAAAGAAGGAATAGAGTAAAGAATATAAAACTCGTTCTCCATGCAGAAATTAATGGGTGTCGAATCTATGAACTTATGGAAGTTAAGGCTCTCCATGTTCGGGACATTAACGCTGATAATAGGTTTCTCAACCCTCGCCTTCGCAGCAATACTCTACTTCACAGGCGCTCTAAGCATCATGTCTCTCCTCATCTTGCTAGTTCCCTTTAACATCATACAATGGCTCTTAGCACCTTACATGATCGACGCCATCTATAATGTTAAGGAAGTTAAACCCTCAGAGAACCCAGAGCTATGCCACATGGTTGAACGGCTCAGTAAGAGAAGTGGAATTTCGGCTCCTAGGTTAATGCTGGCGCGTATACCCATACCTAACGCCTTCGCCTATGGCTCACCCATCGCCGGGAACAGAGTAGCGGTTACGGAGGGCCTCCTCAAGGAACTTAATACAGGCGAAGTAGAAGCTGTCCTAGGCCACGAGATAGGGCACCTCAAGCATAGGGACATGCAGATAATGATGTTCGCTTCCTTCCTCCCAGCAGTCTTCTTCTACCTCGGATACTGGCTTATGCTCTCAGCTGGATATAGTAGGGACAGAAGAGAAGGCGGCGCAGCGATAATCGGAATAGTTAGCATAGCCCTATACTGGATACTGACCCTGCTCTCCCTCAGCCTAAGCCGGCTTAGAGAGTATTATGCGGATCAGCACAGCGTCTCCATCGTGGAGGACGGAAGACGGAAACTATCTGTAGCCTTAGCCAAGATAGCGAGCTCGAGTAAAAGATTGAAAGCTCGGAGAGGAGACCTTAGTGGTTTCAACTCCTTTAAGGCACTATTTATCGCAGATCCGGAGAGTGCAGTAGGCGAACCCAGATTCTCCGCCTTCGGCTTCACCTTGAATGAGGAAGAGTTGGTGAGGAGGATCATCAGTAGAAAAGTTACTGCTGCGGACAGATTCGCGGAGATATTCTCCACTCATCCGAATATGGTGAAGAGATTAAGGGCGATACTTGGGCTCTCTTAAGCGTTATTCAGCACTGGAAAGTAGATACCTCTAAAAATCACAGTTTAGATTATTCTTAGTAATATGTCTAACTTTGATTTAGAAGCGGTAACTTGGGAGGAGATTTACAGCCTCCTACTAGATCTCTCAGAGAAGATCAGACTAGATTATAAACCAGAGGTTTTGGTAGGTATCTTAAGGGGCGGAGTTTTCCCCGCTCTCATACTCTCAGACTTACTGGGCATTAAAAACCTCTCAACGATAGGACTCCGCCATTATGAAGGCATCAACCGGACCATGACCCAGGGAATTCTGAACCAACCAGTCTCCTTCCCTCTAGAATATAGGAAGGTTTTACTAGTTGACGATGTGGCGGATACAGGAGAGAGCCTTACTACGGCTATAAAGCACATTAAGGAGAAGGGCGCGAAGGAACTAAGATGCGCAACAATCTACTATAAGCCTTGGAGCACTATAAGACCGGATTACTACTCTAGAGAGACAGAGAAGTGGATAGTCTTCCCTTGGGAACTCAGAGAGACCATCCAGGACGTTCTGGAAGAGTTTGAGAGGCAAGGGAAGACAATGGAAGAAGCGAAGAGGAGGCTCCTCGCCTCCGGAATAAATAAGAGCCTATTAGAAGTTTTCCTACAGGAGAAGGGAGCGACCAATTGATCAAGAAGATCGAAGAGTTCAATAAATATGTGGCGATTACTGGATATAGAGCTGTAGAAATAGGCAACGTCGAGAAATTCCTAGATCTCTTGAGGCGGGTAGTTCATCCAGCAACCGTTCAAGTCTTCGATGCATCTCTAATTGCTGATTGGCAGCACCTCTTCTTCGCAACCTTAAACTCCCTTAACGCCTTTAAGAAAAAGACGAACATATCCAGGAGCCTTCATACCGAAATCCTCCTCTACGTTTCTGCACAACATCAAATCCGAAAAGCCACTGAAATATTAGGTGTCAAATCAGGAGTTTCAAACATCGCGGTGGTGATTGTTGCGGAGACGAAAGGTCAAATCGAGAGAGCCTTAAAACAACTCTCGGAGTTCCTCTCAAAACCCTCTAATGACGAAGTTTTAAGTATCGACGAGAATAAGTTTAGAAAAATAAGAGAAGTCTTCAGAATCTCAAAGGCCGAATTCGAGTCTAGGAGAGGAGTTGACAGGAGAGTTGAAGGTCTAAAAAACCTCGTTATAGAGCGCGTGGCGATGTTATCGACTAAAAAATGAGATTCTGCTTTAAGCAGCTTCTATTGTTCAATTACAAGATTAGAATTGCGGTCTTCCCATCTAGAGAGTAAAGAAAAGAGTGGTCAGTGCAGGTTAGTGGCATGTCACAGCAGTGCTCCTCGCCGTCGCCTCACATCATCCCAGAGGATTATTCATTATCCTCTTTTATTAAGTTTGATCCTTAAATGAACAGGCATGCAATCTGCACGTCTGTTTCTTTAGGAGGAGAAAAGTTTAAAAAACGATGATGCGCTCAGCCTTATTTTACTCAATCAAAAAGAGGTGAAGGAGTTGGAGGAGGAAGAAGAGGAGCCTTGGGATGAAGAGTTAGACGAGGAAGGGTGGGAAGACGAGGAGGATTGGGAAGAGGAGGAATGGTGAATAATTAGGTAGAACCTATTTTTTTGGGAAGTGTAAAGTGAGGTTTTAGTGAAAGATAATTTATGACCCAAGTTTATTTATGTGGAGCTTCACAGGTTTAATTGTTCAGGTTAGTGGCTATGGTTAGAGTAGCGGTTCTAGATAAAGAAAAATGCAAACCGAAGGTCTGCGGTAGACTATGCTATCGTTTCTGTCCAGTAGTGAGGAATAAGGTTGAGGCGATACGCTTCGATGATGGGATACCCACCATCGTTGAAAGCCTATGCGTTGGATGTGGGATATGCGTTAGGAAGTGCCCCTTCGGCGCCATATCAATAGTTAACCTCCCCGATGAACTCGATAGAGAATGCAGCCACAGGTTCAGCGCTAACTCCTTCAAACTGTTCAGACTTCCAATACCACAACCAGGAGAGGTTCTCGGATTAATCGGTAAAAACGGGATAGGGAAAAGCACAATTCTGAGGGTTCTCTCTGGAGAGATAAAACCTAACCTTGGAAACTATGAGAACCCGCCTGAATGGACCGAGATAATCAACCACTACCGGGGTTCGGTATTGCAGGATTACTTCTTAAGGCTCAGTGAGGGGAGACTGAGAGTTGTGCATAAGCCCCAGTATGTAGACCAGATACCTAGAATCGTGAAGGGGAAAGTTAGGGATATCCTCGAGAAAGTGGATGAGAGGGGCAAACTTAAGGATCTAGTAGACAGTCTACAGCTTAACACTATCTTAGACCGTTCCATCGAAGTTTTAAGTGGTGGCGAGTTGCAGAGAGTCGCCATCGCGGCCTCCGCTTCAAGGAACGCGGAAGTCTATTTATTCGACGAGCCGAGTAGCTACCTAGATGTCAAGCAGAGGCTCCAGTCCGCTAAGGCCATAAGGAGTCTAATAGAGGAGGGTAAGACCGTCGTTGTCGCTGAACATGACTTAGCAGTTCTCGATTATCTATCCGACAAAATCTGTATAATATACGGCTCACCAGGAGTCTACGGCATAGTCTCGAACACCCACGGAGTAAGAGTTGGAATAAACATCTATCTGCAGGGGTACATTCCAGACGAAAATGTCCGTTTCCGGGAGGAAGCGATAGTCTTCCATCAGAAACCACCGCAGACCGTAGCTCTCTCTGGAGAACCAGTAAAGAAGTGGGAGACGCTAGAGAAGAATTATGGAGATTTTTCGCTTACTGTAGAGAGTGGCTTCGCCAATAAAGGGGAAGTGATCGGTATACTCGGCCCTAATGGGATAGGTAAAACAACCTTCATCAAACTCCTATGTGGCATCGAAGAGCCGGACAAGGGCGAAGTAATGCTAGAAGAGGCTGAGATAACTGTCAGCTATAAACCTCAATACATCTCCTCCGACTATGAGGGGACTGTAGCTGAGCTACTGAAGGATATATCCAAAGATTTCGGTTCAAGCCTTTACCAAACTGAGTTCGTTAGGCCCTTCAGACTGGAGGGAATAATGGATCGTAGATTAGATCGCCTCAGTGGAGGGGAACTCCAGAAGGTGGCGATTGTTGCGTGTTTATCGAGGGAAGCTCAACTCTATCTCCTCGATGAACCCAGCGCCTACCTAGACGTGGAAGAAAGATTGACGATGGCGCGGATCATAAGGCGCACAGTTGAGAGTCGAGCTGCAACAGCCTTCGTAGTAGAACATGATGTTGTAGCGCAGGATATGATCGCCGATAGACTCATGGTATTCACTGGCGAACCAGGCTTGAAGGGATACGGAACGGCGCCTATGAGCCTTAGGGATGGAATGAACCGCTTCCTCAGAGAGATGAACGTTACTTTCAGAAGAGATCCAGCAACTAAGAGGCCGAGGGTGAATAAGGAGAACTCAAAACTGGATAGGGAACAAAAAGCTATAGGGGAATACTACTACACAAAATAAATTAATATTAAACAGAACCCATGAAGAAGGAGAGCTGTATAAGGGATGTTAGAAATAGAGACTCCGTTTATACTAATCAATTACAAGGCCTTCTATGAGTCTACTGGAGAAAGGGCTATAGCCCTCACGGAGAAAGTGGAAAATCTGAGTGTGGAGATGGGAGTCTGCATTGGTGTGGCTCCTCAACCCATGGACCTCAAATCAGTAGCGGAAGTTACAGATCTGCCGGTATTCGCTCAGCATATTGATCCAATAAGTTACGGGAGCTATACAGGTCATATACTGCCGGAGCTGGTTAAGGAGGTAGGTGCAATCGGCACTTTAATCGGCCATTCAGAGAGACCTCTAACCGACGCGAGAGTTGAAGAAACCATGAAACGAGCCCGAAGGGCAGGATTGATATCTCTTGTATGCTGCGACACCGCCCAGACAGCAAGAATCAGAGCGGAGTTCAACCCGGAGATAATCGCTGTGGAGCCTCCGGAGTTGGTTGGAACGGGAATCGCGGTCTCTAAGGCTAAGCCAGAGGTCGTCTCCAACTCTGTGGAGGTGGTGAAGAAAGTTAACGAGGAGATAACCGTCCTATGTGGCGCGGGAATAAGTTCAGAGGCCGATGTGGCGGCGGCGCTAGAACTAGGGACTGAAGGAGTTCTAATCGCAAGCCTCCTAAAAAGGGAGAACTTCCTCGATATACTCCGTAGAATGATGGAAGTTATAGAAACTTATACGAGAAAATGAGAAGTATGAAGAAGTTTACGGTTATCTCAGCGAAGATTCCCGAGGAGCTCTATAGAGAATTTACTCTACGTGTGCCGGAGGGAGAACGAAGTGAGTTTATACGGGAAGCCATATATGAGAAACTTCAGAAGGTCCCACGACCAGACAAGATAACCGAGTTAGAGGGGAGGCTCAACAGAGTTGAAGAGGATCTCTCCTACATAAAGAAGTATCTGGCTGAACTTGAAGTCTTAACCTACCACCGTGGAAGAGTAAATGTCTACTCTTTCTGCATAGACGATATTGACCGCAAAATAATGGATTACCTTCTCAGTCATAGAGGAGCCACCACCACTGAGATGGCAGAGGCTCTGGAGACGAATAGGTGGTTAATCCTAAATAGGCTCAGGAGAATCCAGAAACTCTCAAAGAGACAACTTGGAAAGCCGGTCTTGAATTACGTTGCTGGAGAGCGGTATGGTAAACGCAAGGCCTGGTGGATAGAAGAAGAGTTCACTGAGCACTAGAACTCGAGAAACCGTTTTAAATAAGAGCTTCCATCGTTTGGGTTAAAGGTGTAAGGAATGTCAAATCTCACCGTCAAGGCTTATGTATTGGCCATAGTAAAAAAGGGGACGGAACATAGAGTCGCGGAGGCTCTAAGAGAAAATGAGGAGGATGTAGTAGACGTCCTAGTAACCTACGGCGTATGGGACCTCGTGATAAGGATCGAGACAAGCTCCATGGAGAAACTGGACAAAATAGTAACAGTCATACGACAGATCCCAGAGATAGAACAAACACATACTCTAATAGGATTCAAAAATACACAAATAGAGGGCCCGTAGCTCAGCTTGGATTAGGGCGCCGAGCCTAAAAAAGGCACGTAAGCCTCCGGAGCCGGAAGTCCTGGGTTCAAATCCCAGCGGGCCCGCCAACGCTTGGACTCCAATAAGTATTGAAAGCCTAAATCCATTGTCCTATAGTCATTTTATCTGTTAGCCTCGAAGATATTTAATTTTAAAAGCGTATTGAGAGGGAGCCCTGTATTCTTCACGCCTTATTCCTCGGGGAGTAGTTAGTACAATGTCCTTCTCTCGTCCAACTTTAAGACATTGTTCCCGCACCCAAAGGTCCATCTTTCTTTCTAAATCCGCAGCCAAATCAGGTAGTTCATGAATAAGATTCTCAGTTTCCCAAGGATCGTTCTCTATGTCGTAGAGCTCCTTTGGAGGGAGCTGATCACTCCTCGGTTCATCCTCCATCGACTTGATGAACTTCCACTTCCGTGTTCTGATAGCCCTAGTCTTCTGCTGGGTGCATTCCGAACAATAGATTGTATCGCTGGTTTTCTCTGCTTTGCCCGTGATCACTGGTTCCAGACTAATCCCACTTAGTGGGTAAGGTTCACTAAAATCGATTCCGGCGAAGTCGAGGATGGTCGGAAGGATATCTACTTGGCGAACCAGTCCTTCTACCACCTTATCTCCAGGTATACCCGGACCATGGAAGATTAGAGGAATACGGATAACCGTGTCATGTAATCCAGCGTGTCCCAAAGTATTATGAGTGCCGAGGGACTCTCCGTGGTCACTGGTAACAATCACTATAGTCTTTTCATCTAACCTGAGATCTGCGATCTCATCAAACACTTGGCCTAATCTGTTATCAACATACGCGATCTCTCCATCATATTTTGCTCGAATGGTTGGGTCCTCAACCGAAGATTTCGTTCGAACGAAATCCTCCCAAGACAAGTCCTTTCCCTGGAAGATCATCTCCTCCATCATTTCCGTCTGATCCTTCTTGGTAACCATGAACTTTTGGAACTCTTTAGGGGGAACATAGGGTGCGTGGGGATCCCAGTAATGAACGAAGATAAAGAAGCGCTCATCCTTCACTCTATGGAGGAGAGGAATTAATCTAGAGTTTATTTCGTCGGCTGTGACCATAATCATTCGATCTCTTCTCTTGTGAATGATGGAATAGAGCTCCTCGTAATACTGTTTCCACCACTCTTCTCCGGCGCGTCCAATCTGCGCAAGAAATTCACTATCTTCCGCGCTGTTTAGTTGACCTTCCTCTTCTATGTTGCTAGAGTAGATGTATTCATCATATCCTCTGTCAAAATGTGAGCGCATCATCGTGAGGTTATCT
>CAZOCN010000009.1:18685-24223 GCA_964578315.1 uncultured Candidatus Bathyarchaeia archaeon | reverse complement strand
CGCTCTCATCTTCTACTGGAATTACAACCTTCACCGTCATTCGATTTCCTCTCCTCATTTTTGAAGTTTCATGAGGACCTCCTTTCCTGTCATACCTTCTGCAATGTCTAGCGCTCTAGCTCTTGACGTGCAAGATTCTACCTTCGCTTCTAGGGCGTCCTCAATTTTTGTCAGCCCTTCTACTCTGGCTGCTGTCACATTGCGTTCATTCAGAGCGTCTATGTCAAAATTTCTGCAGACAATCAGCCCTTTCTTGGCTATTAACACGATAATGGCTGGTTTCTCAGGAAAATCTGGATTCCCAATCTTCACTCCAACAACGGTGTTTCCATTTACTTCAACGGGTTTGATTTCTATCACGTTAAATTCATCTCCTATAAGCTTCCGCTTAGTATTCCGTAGGTTAAGCCAAAGATGACGCTGCCAGCCCAAGCTATAACCATGTATGTTAGAACCACCTTCCAGCGCACTATCCTTGAGACAGCTAACGCATTAGCAACATCATAAGGTTGCCCCATAAGCCAAGAAAGCAGTGCCCCCTTCGACATGCCCAAGTCCCACATTCCTTTGCCGAGAACAATTTCGACAAGGGTAGGCGTATATAACGGTCCGCCTATAACCGAAGCAATTAAAATTCCTCCGACGCCGGTTAGGTAAGTGCCGACTATATCTTCTGGCAAGTATGCCTCGACGTAGCTAACAGCAACGAGGCCTAAAATGAACCAAGGCAGGATTTGCTTTGCCAGATACCCTCCAAACTTTAAAGATGCCCAAAGCCTTTCGTCGAGAGGGGGCTTAACAATTTCTATAGTTGCTTTTCTATTCGAACTGTTAAGCTGATGCTCCTTTTCAATTGCTTTGCCCCACGGGGTTTTTGAGACAACAATACCTGCCGCCAGTGCAACAACCAACGAGACTGCAATGCGCACTCCGGCTAATTCCCAAGATATTATTTCTCCAGTAAGCAAAATCGATAGAATGTTGGCGGCTGGAGCCATTAAGAGAAATGCTATGGCTGGTCCAATACCCGCTCCAGCATAGAGTATGCCTGCGAATAACGGAACCATTGTGCATGAGCAAACGGTGAGAAACGGCGCCATCACAATTGCTAAGCCGTAGCCGGTGACTTTGTTTCCACTCATATATTTTGTGATGGCTTCTTTCGGAATAAACTCGTACACGAGACCGGCTGCCACAAATGCGAAGAGAAGGCAAATCCAGCCGTGGCTAAAATAATCCACCAGATACGCCACTGGGATCTCCCATACAGCCAGCCCGTGAAAATCAGCTGGCTTCATCGTTGGCGCAAGCGAATAAGCCCTTACCCTTGAATAAATGAGGTAGCCTACGGTGAAAAAGATGAAAATCAGCATGATGGTGCTTCGAATGGCTCGGGTTTTTTCAGTCAAGGTGAAGCCTCAGACATCGCTTGCTATTTTATGGTTGCCCTGAGAATCCGCTCAACTTCCTTTTTGTCTGGAACTCTTCCAACTATCCTGACAACGCCATTGACAGCCAACGCTGGCGAAACCACAGCGCCATACTTAGCAATAACATCTTTTGACGCCATATTCAGTTTTGATACGTGAACATCAATTCCACTCGCCCTAAGCACTGAAGCCGCTTCTTCAACGTTCTTCAAGGTGGCTTGACATCTCTTGCACGGAGGCTCCACACCAATAACTTCGACCATGAGTTCTTTCATATAACATCCCTTCCGTGGGAAATTACAGAATAGAAAGATATTTATGTATTTCGTTACAGATTGTAACAAGGGGCATGAAACGGTGGACGAAATCGACAAAAAAATAATATCCATTCTACAGGAGGACGGACGGACCTCTCTTTCTGAAATAGGCAAAAAAGTAGGGTTCTCTCACGTAAGCGTAAGAAAAAGATTAAAAAATCTCTGCGAAAATTTAGTCAATGTTTCTGCCGGGCTTAACGCAGAGAAGCTTGGTCTCCGTGTTGTCGTCGTGAATGCGGAAGTAGGAACACCTGAGCGTCTACGAGAACTCATCAATAAATTCTCGAAGTGCCCAAGAATTGTTTTTCTTACCACTACGACCGGTGCTTACAACTTGATGACCGTGATGGTAGCCGAAGACGCTGACACCTTAAACGCAATCGTAGAGGTCTGTTCTGTACGAGCACAGAAGGGCATCAGACGTTCAGAGGTAACCATAGGAGAAGCACCTGTAGTTCCGAAATATCTCCCAATTAAAATTATTTCAAACAAAGAGGAAGAAGACGCACCTTGTGGAATCAACTGTGGAAAATGTTTACGCTACAAAAATCAAAAATGCCTCGGTTGCCCTGCGACCAAATACTATCGCGGTCCTCTTTGACGGAAAGCCATTGTCAACCATTTCAGACCTAAAAACTTGACGGGAGCATGGGAGAAGCACGTGGCAATACATGCGCGCAACCAAGGATTTAAACGTAGTTTGTAGAGTTTGGCGCCGGGGGTGGGATTCGAACCCACGCGGCCCGGTTGGACCACAGGCTTTCGGTTGAACTCCAGGCCTTAGCCCCCTTTAAGGGGTCTGCTCCCTACCTGACTCCCCGCTTAAGGCTCTAGGAGACCCCGGCATACAACCCTTGATTAGGAAAAAAGCGATGGATGCTTAAATGGTTTTAGCTAGATTGGAAAGGAGGACTCGGAAGCCTCCTCCTCTGGCTACTACCTTCACGTTGCCGAAGGTCGCTTTCATTACCGATTGGATTCTCTGAGCCCCAATCTTCGACCTCACGACTAACTGTAGAGTCCCTCCCTCCTCTAGGTGGTTAGGGGCTTCAGTTATTATAGGCAACACAGTCTTCATACCGGCAGTTATGGGAGGGTTAGAAAGGATTGCGTCAAAGACTATATTCTCTACCGGTCTGTAGAGGAAACCCGTTTTCACGGTGACGTTATGGACGCCTATTCTCTTGGCGTTTAACCTAGCAAGCCAAACAGCCCTCTCATTCGAGTCTGTTAAGTAAACTTTAAGATTTGGGTTGAAGACAGCAGCTGCAATACCTATTACCCCATAGCCACATCCCAAGTCGAGGGCGACACCGTCTTCTGGCAGGATCATAGATTCGCAGAGTAGACGAGTTCCAGGGTCTAGTCGCCGCTTAGAGAAGACGCCAGATGCCGTTAGGAACTCGAAGGGGTACCCTCTAATGTAGCATTTTATTACTCCTAAACGGAGTTTTGAGAATTGCCGCCTTGAATAGTAATGGTTGACTGTCACTGGCTACGCCACATCCTCGGATACACACCTCTAGGCATCAAAACCCGTATGGTCTTGGCTAAGAAACCCTTGTCCAGCTTCAACATATCCTCAGAAGAAACTAAAGCCTTGGCCAAAGCAACAGCTTCGCCTTTTAAGGTCATGATCGCAACTTGATCGTCTCTTTTTATACCGCTCTCGAAGTAGACGGCGCCGGGTGCTGTTAGGTTGGCACCGTGGCAGATAGCGTCTACAGCTGAGTCGCGGATATAGATTTTAGGGGTTAACTCTAGGGCTCTCTCCATCGGAATAATGAAGCTACGTAACGCTTCTTCATCTCCTCTCTCTTTCCACCGAGAGTTGAAGTAGACTATCTCATGAAGCGTAACTGAATCTTTGTCTTCTGTTAAGGGCCCAGCCCTTACCCGCCGGAGTTCTTTCATGTGAGCGCCGCAACCCAAAGCCTCACCTATGTCATGGCAGAGTTTCCGGATGTAGGTTCCGGCTTGGCAGGCCACTCGGAACAGAACGTTCCGGCCTTCCATCTCTAAGAAGTCTAGATGGTATATCGTTCTAATTCTGACGACACGCTTCACCGAAGAACGCAAGGGAGGCTTCTGGTAGACCCGGCCTTCGAATTCTCCAAAGATCCCCCTCAAACGTTTCTCTGGAACTTCAGAGTGGAGCCTCATAACGCCAACGTATTCCTTCCCAGCTAAGAGGAGAGGCTGGATGACTCTTCTAGCTTCCATCAACGCAACAGGGAGGACACCGGTCACTTTGGGATCTCCCCGACTTCAAGTCTCAAGGGTCCCTCCGTGACCGATCCTTTCGGCACCTACTATGCGCTTTATCCAAGCTGTTACCTCGTGGCTGGAAGGACCGGCAGGCTTATCGAGGTTTATTAACCCAAACCTAATGTACTCCTTCGGAGGACGCTCTTCGGGTTTATATCCATATCTAGGATCCGTCTTCTCGTGTGTTTTAACGAGGAGTTGACGCTCGACCTCCCAAGGAGCCGAGCTTCCAGGCATAGAGACCACTCTTTCATTCTTTGCCATTTATGATATTTGAGGCTTAATGGGCTCCTTCATGAAGTTAACTTTATCGGCGGATTTTAGGGCTTCGATTACCTCTTCATCGCTGGCGCCTCGTTTTATGTTTATCTTCAGGTTTGTAGGCTCTATGTGGTTGATGTTTGCCCGTCTCCTCTTTACGCCTGTGACTTCTTTAGGGCCGGTGACGAGGACGAAGTTCCTGTCTATTATGTCCACTATCACGCATTTCCTTCCAGCTTCTCGACCGGAAATCTTAACACAGATTCTGCCCACTTCTATGACTGACAACTGTTTTCTCCCTCTTCACGTTTCTTAGGAATGCGTTTGCGGAGACTTATAACCTCATCGATAAGTAAGGGATCATCAACATTCTCTCCTAAGAGTAGGCGATCAATTACTTGAGTTAGGGTATGAAAGACTTCATCGCGACTTAGGTTATCCACATTCAATATGAGGTCAAAAGGAGATAAATCGAACCCTAATTTGAATCCGTATAGTTTCGCGTATATTCGACGTGTGGTTTCATCTTTTCTGTCCAAGATTCGGAGAGCCTCGTCATATGAAAGGCCGTCTCTTACTGAGAGCCTCTTAGCCCTCATCTCTCTAGAGGCCTCAAGCCATATCTTGAAGCCGCCGTCAAACAACCAAGGCATAGTCCAGCTATCCAAGATAACGCCGCCTTTCTTGGCGGCTTCGAGGAGTCTGGCGTCCACCATTCTGTCGAAATCTGGCTTCTCCATACGTTCTTTTAAGAAGCGAGTTCCCTGCTCCGTCTCCCACCAACCATCACCGCTTACTTTGAAGCCCTCCTCTGCAGCCATAGCTTTCAAGATTTCGCCTCCAGAGATGTATTTAAGACCGTACTTCTTAGCGAGGCTCTTTGCTACAGTACTTTTTCCACAAGCCGTCAGTCCACTTATACAGATGACCAGTTTCTGTCTTTTTCTAGTTTCAGAGGACAATCACCCTAACCTCACAGCTTCCTTTAGCATAATTCTTAGGCATCTGGAGCATAAGTTACCGCCGAAAGGACGGGCAACAGTCCTCTCACTATGAGATATCTTTCGTGCTTCTGAGGGGGTTGTTTTGAAGCCGGAAAGAGGGCGACCACAAAGTCTACAACGGGGTTGGGAGTGTCTTTTCCCAGAGTGTTTTGTCTCGACTCGTCCTCCGGGAACCTTTACATTGCGTTTTTTACTACTTCTTGTCCTCTGTGACGGCCTTGGCATCTTCAGTCACCTCCATTGTAAGACCTAGAGCCT
>CAZOCN010000009.1:9567-18675 GCA_964578315.1 uncultured Candidatus Bathyarchaeia archaeon | reverse complement strand
TTCTGTAGGAGGATACCTGACATGAAGGAGCAAATCATATACCAGATCACGATGTTCTGTCCTCCTAGACCAGGGAAATATGCAACTTCTTTCGCTCCATAGAGGGGGATAAGTACGAGTTGCCAGATGAGAAGGAAGGGAATAAAGAAGAGTAAGGAGGGACGCATACTAATCCACATAGTCTTTTTTTGGAGGTCCATGATGTATTTCTCCTTCTTCTTCAATTTAGCAAGAGCTTTCTTGTCGTTCTCTTTCTGGGCTCTTGTGTACTCTCTAGTCCAGTCGGTTATCTCCTTCCTCCAGATAGCCATCTGTTTTACGTTTATCAAGAGGCGTTGAGTCACTGAGGTTATAATGGATATTAGGATTGAGAGTAGAAAGACGAAGACCGTGGAGCCTTTAGGAGAGAGTATCCATTCCATGAAGTTCATTTATGCTTACACCCAAATAGTTCAAGTAACTCTAATGCAGCCTCTCTCTGTCTACCCTCAAGGTTCCTAATAATTTTTACTGGAGCCCCTGAGATAACGGAGCACGTCAAAGCCATAACCCTAGAGGACAGAAGCTCCTCTTCTACATCGGACTTTTCGGTTACCTCCCTTATTCTCGTTTTGTCTCTGTTTCGACGTGCTATGACATCCTCCACTGGAGATTCGACTAGTATTAGGAAACTCGGCTTTAATTGTTCCAGTACGTAAAGGGGGAGACCGGGCAAGTATCCTTCTTCTGTTCTTATGGACATATGAGTGTCTAGTATAACATCGCAGTCCGAAGCGGTCACTATCTTGTTTATTTTTTTAACCGCGTTTTCCTGGAGAGAACGTTGAAAGGATACAGAAGAATGGCGTATAGCGTCTCTGTCTAAGTCTTTTCCTGCGGATTTCAGTAGTTCTAACATGATAGTGCCGAAGTTTATAACTTTGACTTTTATGCCTTCCTCTTCTGCTAAGGAGAGGAACTCATTACAGACGGTACTCTTTCCCGTTCCGGGAATACCAGTCACTATGAGGAGTCTACTCAATTATCTACCACCAAAGAAGCCCTTCAACACAGGATACATTTCGGTTATCTTCTCCCTAGCCAGCAACTGATAATATTGGTAGATTATTCCAACACTTAGGAGTATACCTGTCCCGGAGCCGAAGACTCCTAGGAAGTCTGCTAAGCCAGCGATTAATCCTATCAGTAGACCGCCGAATACTGTTACTATGGGTATGTAACGTTTCAGTAAAAGCTCTATAGTCTTCTGGGAGCGCCGATAACCGGGTATTTGCATTCCCGCGCCGACGAGCTGCTTCGCCACGGTCTTGGGGTCTAATCCGCCAACTTCTAGCCATGTAAGGGAGAAGAGGACGCAGAAAACAACTAGGATAGTGAGGTAGGCGACTGCCCTCACAGGATCATTCATGACTCCCGTTATGTTCTGGGGAGATGTAACGTAATATGCCAAACCGCCTATCGGCACTTGTCGATTCTCCTTTAAAGTGTACATCCCAAGGATGTTAAGCCAGAAGTTTCTGTTGTTTTGGTTGAAGTTCCTCCAGAGGAGTTGGGATATGAGGAAAATATTTGCGAAAAGAGAAGAGGCAAATATGACTGGAAGGTTTGAAACATAGAGGAGTTTTATAGGGTATCTTCCTCTGAAGCCCCTGTAGCTGGCGTATGTTATTGGAAGTTCTAGTTGAATTCCTTGTAAGTAAATGATCACCAGGAACATCACTATCGTGGTTACGAACCCTATGAGGGTTGGTAAATTCCCTGGTCTAATTAAGACCCGTTCTATCGCACCGCCAGAAGCGGCGTTTTGTATGGCTGCCACCAATGCTCCAAAGAAGAGGTTATCGTTTGCATAGATGGGTGCTAGACAGGACCAGATTATATTTTGGGCTACACCAGCCATGATGAATAAGCTTATACCGCTGCCTATGCCCCAACCCTTCTGCACTAGCTCGTCGAGGAGCATGACTATCAATCCAGCGAATAGTAATTGCATGAAAACAACCAGTGAGGTTCTAGCGTCCAGAGAGCCGTAGGCGCCGCCGATTAGGTAGGCTGAAGCTTGCACGGCAGTCATCACTAACGAGAGGATTTTACTGGCAACGGTGAAGAGACCTCTATCCTCTGCGTTTGAGAAGTCACAGGCTATGAGTCCTGATCCAGCTAATAGCTGTAGGATCAACCCAGCGGTTACTATAGGACCGATTCCAAGTTCCATGAGAGTGCCTCTTTTTGAGGCAAAAATAACCCTCAGATAGAGGAAGGGGTCGTTTCCTGTTCTTCCAATGCCGAAGAGAGGAACCTCGCTCATAACTAGGTATACAGCTAAAACGAGGCCTGTCCAGAAGAGTTTTTCGTTGAAGCTGACGGAGCGCTCAGGTGGTCCAACCTCTGGTATGAAACGTGAGATGGGTTTGAACAGTTGTAGGAAACGACCGGCCAAGCGCTCCACCACCAACCAGGTTTATATTTCAACGTTCCTGTTTCTTTAGACTAAGGATGAAGATTTCTATGAATTTATTAATTTCGCTAAATCTCCGCCCCTTTAGAGGCATCAACCTCTAACACTTAATTTTCCAGTATATCTCCACCAGAGGCCTTGATCTTCTCGACAGCTGTAGGAGAGGATTTGGGAACTTTTATTAGGAAAGCCTCGGAGACATCGCCTCTACCCAGGAGTTTAGTATATCCTAATTCTTCTAGATTCAAAAGTAGTTTACCATCTTTTCTAGTCAATTTTCCTTCTGAAGAGAGCTTTACGGAAAGTTCATCTAGATCGCCCACGTTTATAGTCCTCTCGCTCAGTTTCTTCAACTGTTTTATCGACTTGAAACCTTTCTTGCCGAAATAGTCCGGCTCATATTTCACCACATACGTCCAACCATGCTTATCGCGTCCGGCTTTTCCCACTCCACCCCTTGAACCAGACTTTCTATGCTGCCCAACTTGACCGTAACCATGCGTCCTTGAACCACGCATCTTCCGAGTTTTCCTAAGTTTATGTGGCATTCACATCATCCTCTTCAATAAATCGTTTATTGCAGCACCTCTATATCCGGTGACCCCACCAACAGTGAAGTCTCGCTTAATCTTTCCGCGGAATCCTTTGCTTGGAGGATGCAATCTGAAGACTGGTTTAACTCCAGGGAGCGATTTATACTCGATTTTCAAGGTGTAAAGGGCCTTAGCGAGGCCCTCCAATCCTGAGTACCCGAGCTTTTTAGCGTATTCATCATTAAGCCTCTTATCACCTATCAACCTCCCCCTGCTCTTTAGCAATGCAAGGAGGTTATCTTCAGAGATTTCACCCCACGTTATGTAATCTCGCGCTTTCTTTAGCATCCCCAAGTAAGCGGGGCGATCATCTATGAGCACAGCATGACAGTTTCTAGTGAGGTTCAACAACTTTAGGGTTTCAGATATCTCTTTGTACACATCGCTTACGCCTCGAACCCTTATTACGACCAAACACTTTCCGGGTTTCTCCATGAGCCTCAACCAACCCAGTCATTCATCGTAACGAGGTGGTACGTCTTCTTTAACGCGTCGAAGATGGCGTAGGCAAAGGATGGGATGGTCCTCGTATCTCCGTAACTTCGCGTCCAACAGTCCTTAACACCAGCGAGCCTTAGGATGGTCTTCGCAACCTCACCGGCAACTAGACCTAAACCACGAGGACCAGGTATAAGACGTACTTCGACCCCACCACACGAACCACTTATCTGAAATGGGAGAGAATGAGGCCTTCCACAACCACATTCCCAACTACCGCATCCGCGGCGTATGGGGGTGATGTTTAGGCGCGCATCTACGGCTGCCTTTTCAATAGCATTCCTGACTTGCTTAGCCTTTCCGGAGCCCAACCCAACATAACCGTTCTCGTTACCCACAGCCACTATAGCCTTGAAACGACTCTTCTCTCCAGCGTCAGTCTGTTTCTGCACAAGACTTATGTTTATAACTTCCTCCTTAAGGTCAGGGAGGAGCGCGTTCACTATCTCCGGTTCTCTTATCTTCAAACCTTCCCTGAAGACCTCCTCTATAGTGGAGATCTTACCTTCAACTATCAACTTGCCTAGTCTAGTCCTAGGTACCCAAGTGCTTTCCCTATCAGGCCTACGCCCCACTTTCCTCCACACCTCCTGGAAGAGACTCTATCTTCTGCTTAACTCTAGTAAACTCGTTCACTATATCTTCCGGTCTGAGACCACGTGAGAGATATTTAGAGAAGAGACTGTTGTATCTCTCTGGGTCCGAGGAGAGGACCTTCGCGTATCCAGCTATGTGGTCGCCTCTTACTCTTCCTTCATCTGGGAGAACCCCCTCGCTATGAGGGACTTGAATACCCGCATCCAATACGCCCTTCAAAGCTGCGAAAATACGCGCGCCTTTTGAAGGAGAATGAAGACCTATGTCTAGGATTAGATGAGTTACTCCCTTTGAAGAGGCTCTCTTCCCGCAGAGTAAGCCGGTTAGGTAAGAGGCTGGGAGGTTTCCACAGTCTCCTTTCCAGCCGAAGAGCTTTCTAAGTTCGCTGGAGCTAGCTGAAGCTACCACTCTATCGCCTTCAATACGGGCCTCTACAACTTGGACTATGGTGTTATTCAACGTTTTTCTTATAACTAGACGGGGAAGGCCGGAGCGGATAAGAGCCCTTCTCGCTCGATAATCAGTTTTACCTTCTCTTCTCCTCCGGAACGACACCCTATAAGTTGGTCCCTTCGCCATTAGCGTCTTCTCCATAAACCTTTCGTTTCTATATAACGATGCATATCAGAGACGGACTCAAATACGCCACTACTGGCGAGTCTATAGAGCCGCACATAGGTCTTCTTAGCAACTAACCTCTTCTGCTTTAATCTCTGCAACTCCTTCCTCAAGGCGCGTATCTTCCGCATCCAAAGCTCCTTTCTAGAGATCCGTGCATATAAAGAGCCGCCCCTTCTACCCGGGCCCCGATGCCGCCCCTTCTTCTTTTGATAATTAAAAGCCCTCTTCCTTGAACGGGATATACCCTTTTTGGGGATGACTCTTATGGCGCCTTCATGAATCAGTCGTTTGATTTCTTCCCTAGTAATGGCAAGTTCAACGTCTTCCGCCCGTTCCGGATCTATCTTCACCCTACTGAGGCCGACTTTGAGAATCTTGGCGGCTAAACGATGTTGACTATCCAGCTTCAAGTCTCCTCCGCCTCCGGCTCTTCAGATTCCTCAACGGCCTCTGGAACTCCCACCTCAGGAGCCTCTTCTATGAGGAGAGGATTGAGAACTCTGAGTCCTCTCTCTTCGGCTACTCTAGCAATTTCTACTTTCTTCCTATCTCCAACCGAACCAGCTATTCTGACAGCCTCAGTTTTTGGGTCTAACTTATAAAGGTCTGCTAAATTCCATACTGTAACTTCTCTGTAACCTGAGGGGTGTATATCGCGGATAATTTTAGGTGTTCTATAGCCGATCCTAGGCGATTTAGGCCAACCCTTAACCCTCTTCCGCATCTTATTATCTATTCCTTTAGGCCTTCTCCAATTAGGTTTAATTCGAATGTATCTCCAGCTCTCATGCCTCTGGAATTTGATCTTACGGAGGTCGTATCTCTTCTTCAATTTTGAAGCTTCTTCAGCTGGCAACAGATTTCCGCTGTTCAATTCTCCTCCATCCCTTCAACTTTTTCATATACGTATATACCGTCCAAGAAGACGCGGGGGTCTTTATTCTTGATGTTAGTCGCTTGTTCTATATTCGCTGCTGTCTGGGCAACCTCCTCTATATCTATGCCGGTTACTATGACATCGTCACCCTTAACCCGCACCTTTGCTTCTCCGCGGATTCTGGCTTTTCTGGGGTTCCGTTCACCGGTGAAGTTCTCGATTATAACCCTATCACCTTTCACACTAACATTTATCGGGAAGTGAGAGAAGACTATCTTGAGTTTGTAAGTGAAACCCTTAGTTACTCCCGTAATCATATTCTTTATATGAGAACGTATAGCGCCTACAACGGCGCTTTCCTTCTTTCTAGGCCAATAAGCCTTAACGATTACTTTTCCATCGGCAATTGATATAGAGACGGGAGCGTGAGAGAAATCCCTTACTAGCCTTCCCTTAGGCCCCTCTACAGTTACCTTTCTACCGATGACCTTAACATCTACGCCTTCGGGAATTTCCACGGACTCTGATTTCTCGATTAAACGCATACTCTAACGCTCCCTAATAGACAAAGGCTAGTAAACGGCCCCCTATATTCCTTTTTTTAGCTTCGTTGTGGGAGATCACTCCTTGAGGCGTCGACACGATCAAGATTCCGATGTCACGAGCGGGTAGGAAAGATTTTTCCCAAGTCTCGAAATCCTTAACTTTCACAGGATAATGGGGCTTGATAGCACCGCATTTATTTATTCTACCGAGGAGCTGAACTCGGAACTTCCCGGAACGCCCGTCGTCTACGAACTCGAACTCGCCTATATATCCATTCAACTGCATAACCCTTAAGACCCTACCCAAAAGTTTTGAGGCTGGCGCTATAACACAGTACTTCTTGTTTCTGGCTTCGCTGTTCACTATTATCGTCAGCCCATTTGCAAGAGTATCCATCATCGTCAATGATCAACAACCTCCTTTCTCACTGGAATTTCTTGAAGCCAAGTTTAGCAGCTTGCTCTCTGAAGCATTGACGGCAAAGGTTTAATCCATACCTACGGATTATGGGCCCGTGTGACCCACATCTCATACAGGTTCGACTTCCCTTCCCGAACTTCCTCTCTTTCTTAGGTTTATGTTTCGCCAATCAGCCTCACCTTTTTTTAGGATATCTCAACTCCATATTCTTCTTTTATGAACTGGATCGCTTCCTCTTTCGTTAATAGATGATCCTTACCGATTTTAGATTTACATCTACGCCTCCTCTTAACCCTATAGCCGGGTCTACCCATCGTTACGGCGATGTCCATGCCGAAGATGCCAAGGGAAGGAACGTATTTCGTCCCTGGTATGTCGATATGCTCCTTTATTCCGAAGCAGAAGTTCCCTGCTTCATCGAAACTGTTGGCTTTTATCTTATTATCTACAGCCGCCAAACTCTTCTTCAGGAAGGATTCCGCTCTCTCCCCTCGGAGGGTTACTACACAGGCTATAGGTTCACCTTTTCTTATACCGAAGTCTCTTATCGTCTTCTTCGCTTCCCTTTTACACGGCCTCTGACCAGTGAGCTCCTCTAGAACTTTAGAGGCTTTATCTAGAGGCTCACCGGAGCGCCCAGTGGATATGTTTACTGTGACTTTCTCTATCTTAGGCTTCAGCATAGGATTCTTTGACCATTTACTCTCATATTCCGTCATCTTATCCCTCCCGGAAGGGATATTAAGGGCGTATCTTCTCCCAGAACGAAGACATAGTCGAGGATTACCTGGAAGCGATCGCCCTCAGAATCCTCCAGTGTTACTAGAGACCTCCTACGCTTAAGTCCAAGCCGCTCCTCAATCTCCACAATTCGCCCGTACTTCCCAGCATTCTTCCCTCCAACAGCGAGAGCAGGCACACCCTTCTCCAACTTAACTAACTCAAAGGGTTCCTGATCAGGCAAATTAATCTTCAGAACATCCAAGGTTCTGTATGAGGACCCACCGGACTCCACTTCCTTAAGAAGAATGTTTCTACCATCGTGGAGAGAAAGTTGTATTCGGCCTCCCTTTTGAATATTCTTACCTTCTATCCTACATAACTTGAAGTCTTCCTCTTCCTTAGGTATCCTATGGAGGATCAAACCCTTCGTTGAAGGAAGAACACGGAAGGAGGTGTTTGTTTCAGGAATGGAGACTACATCCATCAGACCAACGGGGAATGAGGGCTCCCGTCTCACTTTACCATCTACGAGAATCTTTCCCTTCGAGATTATTATCTTCGCTTCTTTACTTGTATTTCCCAGACCTAAACTGTCCCTCACTATCAGGACCAAGGGGATACATCGGTAAGTTGGATGCGGCCCCGGCTTCGGTTTAACGGCCCAAACGAATTCTTTTTTATGAATAGGCCAGAAACTCGGTGCAGGTTTTCTCTTTAAAGTTTTTTTAGCTCCTTTTTTACCCAAAAGATCTTTCCCCTCCCTCTTTTCTAACCTTCTTCCTCCAGATGTTTAGCTTCCTTGGAGGCGGCTTTCCTCTTAAGGATCTTCTCCCTCCATTTATCCTTCAGGTTCAGTTTTGTGATTATAAGGTTAGAAGGGTGAATGTAGATTGGAACAGTCATTCCCTTCGAGTTCTCGCGGGTGATCCCTTCTATAGCCACGCCAAGCTTCTTCCTGTTAACCTCCGTAACTTTTCCCTCCGTCCCTTTGAAACCGCCCCTCGTCACGCGGACAGTATCTCCGGAAACGACCACCATCGAACGAACTTTATGGGATTCTCTGAGGTCGGGGGCTAGAGGAACGCGGAATAAGGGATATCTCTGGGTAAGTCTAGATTGAAAGAGGTTTTTCCTCTGTTTAGTTGGACTAACAGTTTTCACATCCTTCACCTCTACTATACTATTATACTCGCCGCGCTTGCAATCCTAGGCCAACGTTCAGCGGCTTCTCTAGCTACAGGACCTCTTATCTCAGATCCCCTCATCTCCCCCTCAGTCGTCATTATTACAGCGGCGTTGTCTTCGAATTCAACCCAATCACCATCCGGACGTCTGTAAGGTTTCCTCTGGCGAACTATAACTGCACGAAACAGCTTCTTCCTCATGTCGGGGGAACCCTTTCTAACCGATACTGTGACCATATCACCGATGGTTGCAGAGGGAGAACGCCTCAACCTCCCTTTATAGCCTATCACTTGTATTATCCTAAGCGCTCTAGCTCCCGTGTTGTCTGTACACCTAACCACAGAGCCTACGGGAAGCCCCCTCGAAGTCTTTGTTCGCTGCCCGATCATTCCTTTAGCTATTAAAGCCCTAGCTCTAGCTTTCGCCCTAGCGGCCACTTGGAGCTCCCTCCAACTTCTCAATTACTACAAAGGAAACAGTCTTACTAATGGGTCTGCACTCAGCGATTCTTACTCGGTCACCTTCCTTCACGGTAATACATGGTGGAACATGAGCTGGGATATGGCTACGTCTACGCTCGTAACGTTTGA
>CAZOCN010000009.1:0-9557 GCA_964578315.1 uncultured Candidatus Bathyarchaeia archaeon | reverse complement strand
AACTTTGGCACATAATGGAGGTAATCCCTCCTTACAATCAGGGTTTTCTCCATCTTATTGCTGACGACTACTCCCTCGAGGGTTCTTCTCCTTATTGAAAGGGAGCCGTGGAAGGGACAGTTCCTATCATTACATACCTTCTTCGGCTTTTTAACAGTGAAAGCCATACTCACCAACCCCTCCTCAGTAAACCTTTAATTCTATCCTCGGGTCTACCCACTATCACTTTTCCATCAACCTCTAGTACTGTACCGTCTGGAAGGGTGAAATGGAAGACCGCGATACGTTTTATTATAGTCTTCTCCTCCCCACGACTCAGAATCGTGACTGTTTCTTTCGTCTCATCGATAACTCTACCTGAAATTCCTACGTAACTAGGATTAGTAGCCTTCACAACCTTCGCCTCCAAACCTATAAGCTCCCTACGGAGGATAATAGAGGCTCTACTCATCCCTTCTCAGCCCTCCGCGCCTCATTCTCCACAGTTAATATCCTCGCAATGGTCCTCCGTATCTCCCTGAGCCTAGAAGGGTTATCCAACGCCCCACCAGCCCGCGCCATCGTTTTCAACCGCATATATTCCGCTTTTAACTCCATTAACCGCCGTAAACGCTCTTCAGAGTCCATCTCCCTAATTTCTTTAATCCTGAGTATAGGCATATCACCCCACCTCCTCCTGCTCCATGGATTCCTTTTCTATAGCTTCCTCGGAAGGCTCAGGCAGTATCTCGATTTTATCTGGGAAGGACACACCAGGAGGCATTATAGTAACTTTAACTCCAAAGGTACCTGGTTTAAGTTGTACATGAATAGTTGCTCTACGGAGATTCTTTATCGCCGGATCACCACTTTTGGGTAAATAGCCATCCCTGAACTTTTCGTATCTAGCCCTATCGGTTCTGAGTTTACCGCTTATTATGATCTCCGCCCCTAAGGCCCCTGCATCCATGATTCTATTAAGGGCCCAGAAACCCGCTCTCCTGAAATGGACGCCCTGTTTAAGGGCTGAAGCGAGTCTAGAAGCCATTACATGAGCGTTAAGTTCGGGGATCTCAATCTCAGCAACTGATATCTGAGGGTTGGATAGACCGAATAATTCCTCCAAGTCCCTTGAAAGAGCCTTCACTGTTTCTCCACCACGCCCTATAACCAAGCCAGGTCTCATCGCATAAACTACAATATTCGTCCCCAAGGGAGTCTTAGTGATATCTACTCCTCCATATCCAGCCCTCTCTAACACTCTCTGAAGGAACTCATCAATCTGCACTCTTTTTATGGCTTCGTCAATAAAGTGATTAACAACAGCCATTACGATCCCTCTTTCAATCCTAAAATTAGCTCGATATGGCATAAAGTATCGAAGTGAGGGGAACTTCTCCCGAAAGCCCTTGGTATATAATTCTTCAATTTCCTTCCAGGATAAGCTGAAGCATGTATAATTCTGAGGGCCTCCGTGTCGAAACCATTATACTCCGCATTAGCCTCTGCACCTTCAAGGAGTTTAAGGATGACCTTAGCTGTTTTTACGGGATATCGACCCGCAAATGCCTTCGTAACCCCCCTTCTATGACCAACTTTCTTCTTGAAGCGAGTGAAAGGAATAGGCCTCTTCTTCTCTATAACCTCATTCAGGCATTCCTTCGCCTTATCAAGCGGCATTCCAACGAGGTATCGACAGACTTCTCTCGCTACTTTATGGGATACACTAACCTCTCTAGCACTAGCCCTAACCATCCTCTCAGGATCGAACTCTGTCCACGAATATCCCCATTTCGGCATCTCTACACATCAACCGTGGGATTCAAGAGAAGCTTAGAGATTTATAAAAATATTTGCTTTTATATGATTCCCTCAAGGGTAGAAAACCTACCAAAATACCTAAAAGGATAGATTTATTCCGCAAATAATTGAGTAAAAAGCACACTGACTAGTACTTCTAGAGTTTCTCTCCCAGAAGAAAGAGAGACTTGACAATAGAACTCAGCAGCGTTCTAAAATGTAGAACTATAAGTATCTTCCTTACAATCTTTTAAGGGTTAATGATGAGATGAAGACTAAATTCAAGTCAGATGAAGCTAGAAGTTTAAAAGGATTACTCTTTAATTATCTAACTAGTAAAGTCATCCTTTGGCGGAATAACCAGGCATTAAAAACTGCTTATAATTGGAAAAGAGTTGGAGTGATACGGGATGGGAAATGGTAGTAAACGAAAGATGTTAGCTGCAAATGAGGAAATAGTGAGGGACTTCGTTAAGATAGCTGAAAAGAAAGGGCGAGTACTTTACGACTTCACAAACGAGACGCTGACACAAGCAATAAGGGCAGAAAAGATGGGTTTCAGCTTAAAAGAAGTGTTGGATGAACGCGGAATAGTGGAAGCCGCGAAGGAAGCCGGATTTACCCTCGTCTTCAAGAGGTTGTGGTATGAGACCTTAGAGAAAGCCTGGGGAACATCAAACAAAAAATGGCTTCTCAAGGCCTGGAACGAGACTGGAAAATGGTTCGGGAAACTCTATCTTTCGAAGTACCCAGAAAAAGCCCTAGAAGCCCTGAAAGAAAGCTTTCGTACACTCATGTGGGACCTTGAAGAGATAGAACTGACCAAAAAGGGAGATGAGGTTTACATCCAATGTTTAAGTGCTAGTTTTTCAGACATTCACACCACACTCTTTGTCACCTTCCTGAAAGGAGCCTTAGAAGCGCTAGGTTTTGAGCCTTCAGAGGAAGAGATTTCTAAAGGCATTATTAATCTTAAATTTAAAGTAGGTAGAGAATTAAATGTCTAAGAGTTTTACGCGAGATAAGAAACTTATCCGTGTTCCCAGCGACATAATAGCCGAGCTCAGTAAGGCCGCCGTCACCGTAGGGAAATCCTTCTATGACTATACCGCAGAAGCTCTGGAGCAAGTTGTGAGAGCTCATAAATTAGGATGCTCCCCAGTGGAGGTAGTTGATTTTTATGAATTAATGAGAATCCAGAAGAACGCCGGTTTGGTGATGATTTTCTCAGATACCCTAGATTATTTAATATCCAAACTTTACCTGGAAGAAAAAGAGGACCTCCTCCAGAAATGGTATGATACTGGAGTATGGTATGGTAAATACCTTCAAGCGAAGTTCCATAGCAGACAGCCAGTAGAGATGCTGGAAAAACTACTCTCAGTGACTTTGTGGGACGTTAACGAAATCGAATTATCGAAGGAAAACGACGGAATCACTTTAAGATGCGTCTCATTCACACTCTCTGTAGAACGTACAAAGCTTCTCACAAGTTTTCTTGAAGGAATTATGTATTCCATGGGATATGAAACTTCGGAGAAGGACGTAATTAGAGGAATCATAAGGATGAAATTAAAAGTTTCTAAGAAAGAAAAAACTAAGAAACCGCTTTAATTTTTATAAAATCATCAAAGAATAAAGTTCTAATAAAAAAGGGGAAATTGAATCCTCTTTTTCGGAGGTTTAGGCAATTTTTCTGCTTAATTGGACAACAGAGACTATCGCAACGATGAAAGCTAATGCCGAGAAGATTATCGCGACATACAGGAGTGTGGTTAGATTCCCTGCTGTTGCGGCAACGCTCTCAGCCGCGGACTTGGCGCCGGAGGCTTCAGATTTAGCAGCAGAAGCTTCGGACTTAGCACCCGAAGCATCGGACTTAACAGCTGATACATCCATCTTCACAGTGCCGATATCTGTCTTTATGGTGGCTACATCGCCAGAGATGCTTGTAACCGTTCCCTTGAGAGATCCTACATCCGTATTTATAGTTGCTACAGTTCCATCTATTGAAGCAATTTTTGCGTTTATATCAGAGAGTGACGTCTTAACTGACCCGACGTCTGTTTTGATTGTCGCTACGTCACCTTGAACGCTGGTGATTGCCGCGTTTATACTTTCTAAGCTGGTCTTCACCGTGCCGATGTCACTGGTTACGGTAGCCATTCCATCACTAATGGAGACAACTGTGGCATCTATCTCGTCCAGTTTATCAAGAATATCCTGCAACTTTACTTTTTCAACCACCGTGAAGGAACCGGAAGCTAATTCCTCGTCGCTTGAGTCGTAGGCGGTCCAGCTCCATGAACCCAACGCTGCATCAGTAGGCAACAATACACTAGCATACTGGTATGGAACTACTTGATAGCCGTCCATCGCTGTCCACACAGCGGCTGGAAGAGTTATGTTTCCAAACGGATAGCCTGCCGGATCGGTGATTTCAATACAGGCATCTACTTGAGCAAAACTAGCCTTTATGTAGAAGCTGACTGTATCACCGCCCACGTACTCCGTGGCTCTCGGATATATGTAAACTTCGGCTGCGCTTATAGTGAAGGATGCCTCGGCCCATAGGCCATTGGCGTCAGTAGCGTTTATGGTGTAAACGCCTAGGGCTAGGTCTGGAACAGTGAAGGTACACGTGAAGTAGCCTGTTCCGTTAGTTTCCGGAGTTGCTGGAGATACGGTGAGGGTGTCTGACCAGGTGGAGTTGTAGATGTACCAGTCTGGTACGTCTGTCCCGTCGATTGCTGTGAAGTAGAAACCTTCAACTGTTATCTCTTTGCCGGCAGGTGCTCCGGCAGGTGTGAGGGACAGAGTCGTGGTGTGGGTTACATCGAAGGTGGCGGTGGCGGTTATTCCTTCTGTGTCTGTAACGGTGAGTGTGTATAGACCAACATCTAATGTCGGTACGATGAAGGTCGTTGAGATCAGACCTTCAGGCCCTGTTGCTGAAATACCTTCGAAGACAAGGGTGTCGTCCATTGTTCCGTTAACTGTACCCGTGAATCCGGTTCCGGTGACGGTCACCTGTACACCTGTTGGTCCCTCATCTGGAGAGATGATTATTACAACTGTACCTACCCTAAAGGATGTGCTTCCCTCCAGATCGTTCTCATCCGTAGCTGTTAGAGTGTAAGTGCCGGTGGCGACAGCGGGTACCTGGAATGTTCCATAGAAGTATCCGGAGGAGTCTGTTGTGTACGTACCTCCAACCGAGGTACCATCAAGAGCAAGGGTAACTTCCGTACCTGCTATATTAGTGAAGTTGTAACCCCATACATTTATGGTCGAGCCAGCAGGCCCGTAAGTTGGGGATACTTCTATTTCTGTCTCTCCAGTAACACTGAAGTCTGCCGTAGCTGTCTGTTCCGTATCCGTCACCGTGACTACATAGTCGCCAACGGCGAGAGATGGGACGATGAACTGACCGGATATGGTTCCATCATCCGCCACTGGTATGTTTTCTACCAATGGAGCCGACGTTCCATCTATTGTTACGGTAACGTTCGCGTCTATATTTGTGAAGCCTCTACCGTTAATCGTTATGAGAGCTCCTGCTGGCCCTTCAGTTGGTGATAGGGTAATTGCCGCGCCTATTGTGAAAGTCGCCGTAGCGACATTCGCGGCTGTGTCTGTTGCTGTAACGGTGTAATCACCATAGGCTAAGTCAGGGACCTCGAAAGTCGTTGAGAAGGAACCCAAGTCAGAGGTTGTTACCACATCTTCGGGTGTGATGTCCGTACCATCGAAGGTGAGGGTTATATTCTCTTCTGCGCCGAAGCCAGTACCTTCAACTGTAACTGTATCTTCTGGGAGGCCTGAAGTGGGGGACAAAGTGATCTCTGGTTCAACCGTGAAAATGGCCAAATCATAGTTATCAACGCTTACGGCGGCGATGACTGAGTGATCGCCAGCGTAAGCTTCAGGAACTGTTATCTCGCATTCGAAGTTTCCTAGGTAATCGGCTGTAGTACTGTTTAGGAGGCCCATCGTACCGTCCCATGAGGTTATGCCATCCCAGTAAACATTCACCGTCTGACCTGGAGCTGCTCCAGAGCCGGAGACTGTTACAACGGTCCCTACGGGACCACTAGTTGGATTAATAGAGACTCCTGTAATTGCCGCGTTTGTTGTTTGGAGTGATGCGATGGAGAGGATAAACATCGTTGCAATTAGCACTGCCAATGTCTTAGATTTACTCTTCTGCATTTTTCCTTTTTCTCCCTAAATCTTTAGTATGAATTTCCTATCTTTTAATATAAAGACTTAATGTAAACAAGATACGCAGGATATTTACATTAAAGAGTGAATTGTATACAAACTGTTATACGTGTATACAAAGGGAAGAGGATAGGAAAACTGTTTAAACAAAGGTTTACTTCTATTATTTAGTGTGGATGTTTACCTTGCCACGTTATTTAGTCCTCCCTTACACTATCCTAGCTGCTAATCGCGAGAAACCCTTTAGTGAAGAAAGCGAATACACAGCAGCCTTCTGCTTAGCGGAAGCAAAAAGGAAAAAGGGAGGAGTTCTCGGCGGACCGATCGAGTCGCTTCATATTTTCGCTAAACTTTACTATCCTATATGGGTATTCCCATGGAAGAATAAGAGTCTCTTTGTAGATGGCCTCGGAATTTCGAGTTATGGTATTAGGGTGGATAGATCGATAAATGCTTCACTCTGGATTGAGGAGGTAATCAAGGAGTCTAGAAGGCGAAGCCGATACATTAACGTATTGAACAGACTTTTTAGGGCTTGCAGGAGACGGAGGCCTCAGGCTCAACTCCTCTTTAAAGCTGTAATCTCAAAGAAAAACTTACTGGATTTTTTACTTGGACACTTGAGAGATGACCAAGTGAAGAGAAGCATAGAAGAAAAGCCTCCTCCTTCACTAGTTGGACCTTTACTGAACGAGAAGAAAGCGAAGAAGAAAGCTCAACTCTTAATAGATCGACATGCGGAAGCCCTTGCGGATATGGAAGGTCTGCGATATTTGATAAAAACACTAGAGGAGAAGACACAATTCCACGTTGAAAAGATCAATTCGGAGATAAAAGAACTCGAGGAAAAATATCAGTATGAACTTTCAGAGTTAAAACCTAAAGTTGAGGATAAAATTAAACAATTTACAACAGAAAGAGACGAGGAGATTAAGAAAATTACAGAAGCTGCAGAAAAGAAGGCGGAAAGAGAAAACAAGAAGAAAGAGAGGCTGGAAAAGAAACTTAGGAAAATAGAGGAACAGAGAGAAAGGTATAAGGTTCGGAAAGAAAAACAGAGAATAAAAAAAGACGATGCAGGAGTGAGGGTTTGGAGCCTTAGGATAAAAGAGAGCACTAGGAAGATACTGGAAGTTAGAAGGGAACTTCGAGAGTGCAAGAAAAACGTGGAGGATATTTTCGCTTCTCTAAGGAAGGACGTTGAAAAGATCAACGAAATTTACGATGCTAAAATTAAAAGAGAGGAAGATAGGCTGGAGGATATTAAAAAAGAGTTAGAGAAGGCAATCATAGGAAAAAAAGAAGAAATCGATACGCTGAAAATTAAGACTGAATCTCTCATTAGGTTGGTTAAAAAGCAGATGGATAAAGTGAGAGATTGCATTACAAAATTAGAAGCGCCGGCTACTCCACGAAAAAGGACAGAAACGGAGCTCCTCTCGGTACCTTTCTATTTTGTTCAGTATAAAACGGATAAAGGGGAAAGATATGCCTTTTTCCCCCCGGCCATGGTGGGTGACTGCAAAGGGATCTTCAGCAGAATAAAAAGGGCTATTATAGGTTTCGGCTTGGAGGGCAGAGTCAACCTTTTACTGCAGCCACAATCTGATGAATTTAAAGAGTTGTTAATAACGCTAGAAAACACATTAGAGAAGAATAGAACCCTTAAAGGAGCTCTTATCAAAGCCGGAGAGGACAATAATACACTCGCTGAAACCGTCTTCCGTACAATGTTAGTCTCTGGATTGGAGGATTTAGAAGCGGAAGGTTGGATAAACAGAGAGGAGAAGACCTTAATTCTTGAAAGATACAAAATAAGAGAGAAGTCAACCTCTTAATTACTTGGAGTAGATTGTTTAGTGTGACAGGGGAACCCTAAGGTGATAGAGGATAAATTAATAGAGAGAAGGCTACTTCTCAAGAGGGCTTTTTCACGATCAAAACTTTTTAAGATAGGGAGAAAAGCGGGGATCTCCTTCTTTGGTCTATTCTCCAACCCTTGGGATATGGATATAGAGGAGGCTACTCTGAAGTTGGCTCAGACTTTCAGCGATGAAGAGCTTAAGGAGGTCTTTAAACAATTTGGGGCACGGCAATGGGTCGAATTTAAGGGGTTGTATTACACTCTCAAGAGAGGTTCTCTAATTCTGGAGGGGTCCTGGGACACTGTAAAAGCGGGGATTCGTCAGGCTAAGAGTAAGTATGGAGAGAATTGCCTTAAGGTTTTGAAAGAGATTGCGGAAGCGAATAGAAGTCTCAGTACATGGGAGATAACTAAGAAGTTCAAGAATAAATTCGATCCGCTCTCACTACTTGAAGAACTTGAAGAACTTGGAATTTTAGAGGTTGCATATGAAGGGAAGGGATATAGGGAGTGGGAGATACCTGCAGAAATTCTTCCTATGGTGAGGATGGAGTTGGGAATGACAAAGAGAGTTGTCCAGCCGACGCGGGAAAAGGGCAAGCCATCGGTTATTTCGAAGGGAGAAGCCCTTGATTATGTCCAGCTTGAGAGACAAGAGATAGAGGCTCTAGACAGAGAGTTTGAAGAGTATCTTAGCAATGTGGTGACTCGTAAGTTAGAGAAGACTACACGCTTCGGAGAGGATTTCTCAATAGCTAAATTAGCAGGGCACCTACAAGATATGTTTGGTCCCTTGTTATATTTTGATAGTCTTCTGAGCATAGTTCAACAGTATGGTCTCTCCAACGCAGATATAGTCCATGAGTCTGGGAAGACAGGGATGAAGACGGGTTTCTCATTAGCCCTCTTCGGGGAACCTGGAACTGGTAAAAGCTTCTCGACAAGGGATATGATCCTAGGTAACCCTAGTCTCAGAGTTCCGCCTCATGGAATTCCGGGGAGAAACAGATACTGTGGCGGCATAACCCCCGCCAGATTCATAAGGATGGGTGAAGCCTATGAAGGACGAACCTTCAACTTTATAGTTCCAGAGTTCAATGACTGGTTTAAGTATAGGGGGATGGTTGAACCCCTCAAGTTAGCTATGGAGCAGGGTGAAATCCGTTACGAGACGCACAGCGAGGTTATAGGACCCTATCGTTTCTCATCCTTCTTCAGCGTCAACTATAACGTAGCGACCTTTGATCGGGGTTACGAAGTTACGATAACTGATCCTAATTTTAACGCTATTGAGGATCGAATGCTTTGTAGACTTCACAGGTTAACGAAGGAACGGTATGTGGAGATTGCGAAGAGTCAGATGAAGTTTGCCTTCGGAGGCTTCGATATGGGAAGGAAGGCGGAGGAGATACGGAGACACGTGACTCTTGTATACGCTGCGGAGACACGTCATCCTTTCGTCAGTGGAATTCTACCAAAAAAGGATGTCCTGATAACTCCGAAAGCCTTTGAGACAATAGGTAAAGCCAGAAACATCATTTTAGGACTAATTCCCAGAGAGACAGTAGGCTTCTCAACGAGACTAGAGAAGCGGGCTCTAAGTTTCGCATGCGCTGCGACACTCCTTGAGTATTTCAAGTCGGATGAGAACTATATTCCAGTGAGTGAAGAAGCCTTGAAGTATGCAGTT
>CAZOCN010000008.1:0-25985 GCA_964578315.1 uncultured Candidatus Bathyarchaeia archaeon | reverse complement strand
GGGCTGGGCTGCGACCCACTTCGGAGGGAACTAGCTATCACCGGGCTAGATTGGTCTTTAGCCCCTAGCCCCAGGTCAGGGGAGCGAATTGCACGTCAGCACCCTTTCGGGCCTCCACCAGGCTTTCGCCTGGCTTCGCCCTGCCCAGGGCTAGATCGCCCGGTTTCTAGTCTCACAGCCATGACTCCAGGCCCTTTCAGACCCCGCACCTCGCCGACCGGAGTCGGCTGCGTGCACGTCGGTTTCCCTTCGCTTATGGGCTTACACCCTTAGGCTTGCCATGACGGTGAACTCCCCGGCCCGTGTTTCTAGACGGAACGTACAACCCTGGTCCTCCTCCCTCGTAATCCCGCGTCGCCACGGTTTCCTTCGGGAGGGATCTACCCTTCCGGGCTGTACACGTCTGTAACCGCTTGGTTTCAGTCTCTTTTCACCCCCCTCCCGGGGCACTTTTCATCTTTCCGTCACCGTACTAGTGCACTATCGGTCTTGAGACGTATTTAGTCTTGGAAGTTGATGGCTCCCAGCTTCCCACACCCAAGCCAGGGTATGGTACTCTGGAGCACCGGCTCAACTCCTTCCGGTTTACGTCAACGGGGCTATCACCCTCTACGGCGGGCCTTTCCAGACCGCTTAGACTTCACCGGTGAGGAGGCAGCCGGGTCCTCAACCCTACATCCCCCGTTGGTTTCCCAGCGGGGTTCGGTTTGGACTCTTCCCCTTTCGCTCGCTGCTACTCAGGGAATCCCATTTTGGTTTCTTTTCCTCCCCCTACTAAGATGCTTCAGTTCGGGGGGTTCCCGCTCCCTTGAAGGAGCGCCATAGACTTTATGGGTCTACGGCGGGAAGTCCCGTTCGGGCATCCCCGGATCTTAGGTTGCCTGCACCTACCCGGGGCTTATCGCAGCTTGCCACGCCCTTCGACGGCGCTCAAGCCGAGTCATCCACCAAGCGGCGTATCATGTCGGGTTTACTCTGTGTCCGGTGCTTGTTTGGTGTTGTATGGGCCTATGCGTGGTGGTCATCGTGAGTTTTAAGCTCACTACACCCTTCACCCTCAACTTACGTCGAGGGTTGCACCTACATTTCCTCTAATTCTTTGGTTAGAATAGTTTGCCGATATAAAGATTACGAATAGTAACTAATAAACTTGTTGTGATAGGTTTGAGATTAATCTTAATGTGAACTTTTGGATTTTTATTTCTCGCCTCCTTAGTTCTATAAATTTAAGAGTTTCAATAGGTAATCTAATTTGGAAATCGTAAATTATTCGGTGAATATTATAAATCTTATAAAACTACTTCGTTTATCTCTGCTTATGGAATGGATAAATGGGGAGAAACGTGACTTATACTGGGTTTACTCTGTGACTTTCATTTTTTCTATAGCAACAGGGGTTACGATACCGGTTATTCCTGTGTATACTAGTTTTCTTGGCGGCTCGTATATCGATGTAGGTATGTTAGGGACTACTTATGCTGTTATTTACACTTTTTTAGCTATACCCATTGGAAAAATGTTGAATAGGTTCCGGCGTAAATGGTTCCTAACCCTTAGTGGATTCCTAGGTCTCTTATCAGCTCTCTTCTACATATCTTCTTTTAAAGTAGTTCACTTGTACATACCTAAAGCCCTCGAGGGCGTTGCTTGGGTTTCGTTTTGGGTTTCCTCTGAAACCCTAATAACGGATTTGACTCATTCTTCAATTAGGGGTTTCTCTCTAGGCTTAAGCACAGCCTCCTATGGGGTAGGTTTCTTTCTGGGCTCTCTCCTCGGAGGATTTATGGCGGCTTCTCTTGGCTTGAAATCCGTATTCTACTTTTACCTCTTACTATCACTAGTAGCTGTTATACTATCTCTTTTTATAAAAGAAAGAAGAGAGCTTGCTCACTCTTCTGACGGGATGGTCTTTCACCCTCTCACCAGACCCTCTATTATCAGTTATTTGGTCCCAGCGTATATTGTGGCGGTAACTTACAGCGTGATTTTATCGGTTATAACTAACCTCTTTCCTTTGTATGCAGAGAGGATGGGTGTGGAGATCGCTTGGATTGGAGGGTTACTATCCCTTTTCTGGTTTGTAAGAATTTTCTCCTTCATTTTATCCGGTCGCCTCTCAGATAGAGTAGGTCGAGTGAACATGTTAGTTCCAGCTCTAGTGGGCGTTATGGTCGCGTCTTTTTTTCTTACACAATCAACTGAGTTGAATACTTTTATTCTATCTTTTTTAATATATGGGGGAGGGTTGGGCGCTACTTTTCCAACTACGATAGCGATGATCTCTGAGGTCGTTTCATACAGGAAGAGAGGTTTATCGATGGCCTTTTTTGAAATGTCCTTTGGTATTGGACAACTAATTGGTTCAGCAGTTGGAGGGTTTTTAGCTGACTTCTACGTTCCCATAGCTCCCTATTACATGTGTATTGTCCTTAGTATAGTGAGTGTATTAATACTCATACTTGCTACAAGGTTAAGGCGTTAAGGACATCGAAAACCTAAGTGAAATGGGGGCCCATGAGTTTAAAAGAACTTATAAAAGTGTTTTTTATGTTTTTGGTGGTGTATGAAGGGAACTTTAATTGACGATAATAATAGATGATGCAGGGAGTGGAGACCTATTATTTGGCGTTGTTATAGGGGCCTATCGTGAAGAAACAGAGGAGTTCAAGTATGACGTGATTGATGTGAAATACTTCCAGTCGAGACTGTTCAAACGTAAAGAATATCTAAAAGAGGCGACTAGGATCGTCCTCTCTCTGCTTTCGAAACTAGGTTTAAAAGATGATGAGCGGATTCTTATATGTAGAGGATACATCTTCGAGGATGCTGTTAAGGAACTTAAAAGTAGATTTGGGGAGAGTAGAGTTCAGACTATAAAAGTTGTGGGTAAACCCCAGGAGTACGTGGAGCTCGCCTATTTGGATGAACTTAGGAATCTGGGTTATGAACCAATCATGGATAGAGACGAGAAGAGGGCGAAAAGTTTCTTTCACATGTTGAAGTGGATTGAAGGGGACCCTGATAGGATAAAATACGCGAAGAATGGATGGCCTAAACTGAGGAAGTACCGGCTATTTAGGAAGTATATGTCGTCTACGCGATATTGATCTAAAGTAGAGGTTTGGGGAGAGCGAAGGAAGGTTCTTCTATAAGTATGTTCAAGTTAAAATGGTGCCCCAAGAGACTATTAACAGAATTACAAAAGTGTAACGAAGAAAACTATGAAAAAGGGTGACTAAAACTTCAGATACTTGGAAGGGTGTGAGAGGCACCTTATTCTAGGAGGTTGAGATGGATTTAGATGAAGCCTAACTTTTTGAATAGATACTTGGCAGTCTCTGTGAGTTTATATTTCTCGAGGTCTTTGAAGTGGACCCAACGTACATCCTTTGTGTCTGATGCCGATTGGAGCTCACCACCCTTCACACGCGCTAAAAAATCTATTAATATGTAGTGGTATTGAACTCTACCCTTACTATCTCTTACTATGTTGTCTATTACACCTATTAGGCTCTCTAGCTCCACGACTAGCCCCGTCTCCTCCTTGATTTCTCTCTTCACGGCTTCTCTTATCTCTTCACCGACTTCTACCAATCCGCCTGGGATAGAGTAATAGCCAATTTTTGGAGGGGAAGCCCTCTTCACCAGTAAAACCTCATCGCCTCTTCTAATGACCGCGCCTACGCCCACCAACGGCAGAAGGGGATACTCCCGCCTAACTCCCAATAGACTCCCCATACTTTACTCTCGATCTCCAAGTTTAAAGATAACGGATTCCATCCCTTGTTGGCGTAACATTAAACAAAAGGAATCGGCAGTATTGTTTAAAAGAGGAAAGGGTCAACATAGAAGAAAGGGGAAGAAGGCTTCAGAGGGTTGAAAGCGGAGAGGGGAGCGTCTTTTAACTGTAGAGGGAAAGTATCTCACAAGTTAGTTATCGTTCTTCTTTTCGCTGTATTGATCGTACTCTGGTATTGGCTTGGTTCCTCCTTACTCTATGTTGGTGAGCCCAACCCTCCTGAAAGCGTGGCTCCTAAAGCTGCTATTATAGATGGTATCTACAGCACTTCGCCAAATGACCGGTTCATTAAGGAAGCGGTGGATTGCTTCGGAGAGATGAACTTCACCACGGATCTCTATTTGGGGGAGAACGTCACCATAAACTTGCTTATGAATCTACCATCAAAATATAGGATCGTTGTATTGAGGCTTCATAGCGCCGTTCATACGGATCATTTCATTTACCTCTTCTCCGCAGAACTATACAACGAAAAGGATTATCTTCTTGAACAAATCGAGGGCGCCGTCAAGAAGGCCTTCACATTCACTGATGAGGGACCCTACTTCGCCTTACGAGGTGACCTTCTGAGCTATAAGAAGCCAGAGTCTCTGAAAGGGTCTCTTGTTATTCTGATGGGCTGTAACGGAACAAACGATCCAGTGTTCATGAATAAGTTGATAGAGCGGGGAGCCGCCGCTTATGTAGGATGGACCGGATACGTAGACCTCAGACACACCGATTCCGCCACTCTTTTCTTATTGAAGAAACTATGCGTAGATAACTTGGACCTAGGAGAGGCTGTGAAGGCAACGATGAAGGAGGTGGGACCAGATCCAGTTTACGGAAGCGCACTACATTATTTCCCGAAAGAGAAGAGCGGATTCAAACTCGAACAAGCTATACTATTCAACTCAAACCGGATACTGCACGTCCTCACTGAACCCTCAAGAATCGCAAAAGAAAACCGCCACATATTAGACTTCAAATAGAGGGGCTATAAAAACACAGTCCTCTGAGAGGAAAAAGGCCTACCAAAACGGTAACTTTTATCCTTCCTAACAGAGAATTATTCACTGAGATAGTGCCTATCCCCCCGGAAGGTAACGTGTTGGTAACGGAAGAGGAGATCGAGAGTAAACTTAAAGGAAACACTCTCCGTGTTTACTGGTTCCTCCTTAAATACCCTAAAGAGAAGGTTGGACCGAGGCAAGTACAAAGAGCCCTCAATTTTTCCAGTCCAGGCTTGGCTTCTTATCACTTGGAGAGATTAGTGGAACTTGGTCTAGTAGAGAAGAAGCACGGTGAGTACTGCCTCTCGAAGGTCGTAAACGTAGGTTTCCTAAAACACTTCACCAGAGTTGGAACGTTCCTCCTACCAAGATACTTAATGTACGCTACTATGTTCACAATACTACTCCTCTTCTTTATAACGCAAATCAGAATCCTAAACTTTTGCAGCGCCTTCGCTCTAATATTCGGGTTCTTAGCTACAGCAATCTCCTGGTACGAGACCATAAGGTTCTGGAAGATGAAACCCTAACAGGAATCAAGATACGGAATCTTCTAGGAACATAGAAGAGGGGGATTTAAGAGGGAGTTATAGTTAATAGGTCATAACGGAGCCACTGATTATTCTTCAAACCAGCCTGATAGTAAGTTAAGATATCGTAATCACCGATCTTTGATAAGCCGAATTCAAAGCTTTCAAGCTCACTATCCGTCCAAGAGGGACCAGGCTGCGGAACCAGGTAGACCCAAGCAGCTCCGACGGCAGCGATTGAGATTATAACCGCTAGAAGGATACCTATCCAAAGATAAGGTTTAGGCTTAACTTGAGCTTTAACGAGTGGTGAGGGCTCAGCCTCTACCGAAACCCTTGTACCACAATTAGGACAGAACAGAGTGTTTTCCTGAAGCCTCTCGCCACAATTCTTGCAGAAGGGCGATACATTTTTCTCCTAAAAGTCCTTTACCAACCAGATAACTTAATAACTTAACTTTTAGTAGGAGAATGTGCAAAATTGAAAATAATACAATTTTCACCATGACTTAATTCTAGCGAAGTCTAGAAAAAATCTGCCAGATTTGGGTTATGTCCTCCCAGATTGTATAATTGAGAAACGCGGCTCTTTAACCACTTACTTCGGTCAGCAAACCAACGGAAATAAGCCTCGTCGTAATCCCTACTAGTCAGAACGTATCCCCTTACAAACTTCACCTGCTCCTCTATTAGACGTAAGATCCGACTCTTAGGAGGAGTCTCACCTAACATAGAGAAGTACTTGTAGACTCTGAGCAGAATATCCAAGGGAGTGAAATGATAAGGGAGGAGCAGATATTTCAGGTTCACTTTCAATCCTACTTTAACAAGACTCTCCTTCAACTTCCTACCCTCAAAATTTGATATACAGAGACCTCTCTCACCTTCACGAAGACTACGCACAATACAGTCAGCTTCTTCTCTGAGCGCATAATCACCGGCCTTGAGGGCGCTCCTTACTAATTCACACCACTCCTCCACATTCACTTTACCAGTGGAAGCAACCTTGAAGACTAATCTGAGAACTCTCATCGCGAAATCTGATGAGAAACGCTCAAAAAACGGTGATTTATAGCAGTAGATCCGCAACCGTGGCCTTATGAGACGGAGGCCCTTCACCGCCAAGAGAATAGGCTCTGTCCAGTACCTCCAGGACTCGAAGGGCGCAGGGACTAGACCTAACTCCTTAATCCTTCGAGAGAAATACTCATAGGGAACCCCGTCAGCAAGCTCCTTCACAACATCTTCTAGATTCCTGGAAAAATTAAGAAAGAGTACCTCATGATTACAACGCTTCAAGAGATTCGCTAACAACTTGGACGCTATTCTTAGACGACTAGGGAACACCCACATATCAATAGATGGCAACCTCCACGTTCACCATCCATTCCATGCCTTCCCATGGAAATAGACGGCCCAAACAGGGAGAAGGCCATGTGGATGAATGCCCATAACCACTAACGCATAGGAATAAACCCTCATAACAAGGATTTCTTTCTTGAAAAATGAGGTGTGGAGAAGTATTCAGCTTATTCTATCCGGATTTTCCTTCCTTCCCGTTTAGGCTCCTTCTTAGAGAGGATTACCTCCAATACGCCGTTTTTGTACTTTGCCTTAGCGCTTTGGGGGTCTACTTCAGCAGGGAGCTCCAATTCTTTATAGTATTTTCTCTCTTCTGTGTCCACGGATATCGTTAGGCGTTTATCCGCGCTTTCAAGGTGGATATCTTCTTTATCTACTCCAGGTAGTTCCGCTATGATCCTAACTGAATTCGCGTCTTCGATAATGTCTACTAATGGCTCTCTCTCGTATTTCAATTCGAAACCTGGACGACCTTTTAGTGAGGGCTTTATGTTGCCGAACTCCCTAATCTTCGGTTTTCCATCGGGTCCTATGCTGACGGAGTAACCGTATACTATCGGACCCACTTGTTTTATGCTGCTGCCATCGGGAAGCTTCCGTTCCTTTATGAGTTCCTTCGGTATATCTTCGAAGAAGTCTTTGAACATTTCTTCAAACATTCGGTCTATATCCTCAAAGAAGTCTCTGTAAGGAAAGAGCGATCTTCTCCAGAGGGGTCTTCTCCAGAACCTCCTGAACCAATCCGGATAATCTTCATCCCACGACATGGTCAAACCCTCAAGATTATTGTTATCTTATCCATTCAGAAAAACTTTCCGTTTACGAGATTGCATTTAGCTTATATGCCTTAATTAGCATTCTGTTAGGTGGGACCTGACCTTGAAACACCCTTCTAAAGGCATCATTGGGAAGAAAAGTAGCGAGCTGAAGGGTAAAAAAGTAGTTCTCTGTATCACGGGGAGTGTAGCGGCTGTTAGATCGCCGGAGATCGCCCGTGAATTAATGCGTCGTGGCGCTGAAGTTTACGCTGTGATGTCTCCTATGGCTATGAGAATTATTCACCCGGATCTCATGGAGTGGGCTACAGGGAATCCTGTCGTTACAGAACTCACTGGAAGAGTGGAGCATGTAGCCCTCAGTGGCTCACATGGAGAAGCCGCTGATATAGTTCTCGTGGTTCCAGCCACAGCGAATACTATCGGTAAGGTAGCCTGTGGTATCGACGATACTCCAGTTACGACTATGGTCTCCACAGCCCTAGGCTCTGGAATCCCTGTCATTATAGTTCCTGCCATGCATGAATCTCTTTACAGTCACCCTATTGTGAAAGAGAATATCGATAAACTGGTATCTGTAGGAGTAGAGTTTATAGGCCCACGGATGGAGGAGGGTAAAGCCAAGATTGCGGATACTCGTGACATAGTAGGTGCTGTTATTGGAAAGTTAGCCGCTAGGAGGGACCTTGAGGGGAAGAGAGTCCTCATCACGGCTGGTCCCACCATTGAATACATCGACCCGATTCGCATAATTACGAATAAGAGTTCAGGGAAGATGGGGGTCGCGTTGGCTGAAGAGGCGATTTATCGAGGAGCTGAGGTAACTCTGATTTACGGTCCAGGAACCGCCACGCCGCCTGTGAAAGCCAGAGTTATCCAGGTGGAGAGAACGGCGGAAATGTATGATGCTGTGGTTTCAGAGTTAAAGTCTGCAGGCTATGACTTGATGATCGCGGCTGCCGCAGCTTCCGACTGGGCTCCCAAAGAGGTAGCTCCCTTTAAGATCTCTAGTCGAGAGAAAACTGAGATCGCTCTGAAACTTCAGGCGACTCCCAAGATTGTAGATGCCGTGAAGAAGATCAGCCCCGGAACACTCCTTGTAGTATTCAAGGCTGAATATAACCTCAGCGAAGAAGAACTCCTCGATAAAGGACGCGAGAAGATGCGAGAAGCGGATGCCGATTTGGTCGTTGTTAACGACGTCAGTAGAGAAGGCGCCGGTTTTCGTTCAGAGAAAAACGAAGTCTTCATCATCGATAAAGAAGGGAATGTTGTTCACGTTCCTCTCTGCGCAAAGAGAGAGATAGCGCGAAAAATACTGGATATAACGATTCAAAGGTTTCTAGCCTCCTCTTAAGCTACTCTCAGAGATTTTTTATGATGAGCGGAACGGTCGGCGCCTTAATCTAAAATTTTCAAACACTGTTCCATGACTGTGAGCGTCTAGAGTACACCCAATTTTGTTAGGCTCTCGCGGATCGCCTCTTCTTGTCCCCGTTTTGAGGGCAAACTTGGTCTTCTCTCTTCTCCGAGCGGTATTCCCTGCAGACCCACTGCTTGTTTAACTGCCAGTATATAATCGTATTTTATGAAGACTTCCAGGGTTTGTATCAACTTTTTCTGCATCTTCACCGCTTCTTCGATCTCTCCCCTTTTAAAGGCCGTGTACATGTCCACCATAAAGCGGGGGCAGGCGTTGGCTATTCCTAGTATCCCTCCCGGAGCGCCCATTAGAAGGGAAGGAACGAAGAGATACTCGTAACCTTGAAGGATAGCAATCTTCTCTCCTGCCAGTTGGATTTCCCTCAAGAACTTAACCATGTCGCCGGAGCTATCTTTGAAGGCTACTACATTCCCTAGATCTGCGAGACGCCTCACCATTTCAGGTTGAATCTGGTAGCCGGTAGCTGAGGGTATATCGTAAACGATGAGAGGTATATCGATTTCATCGTTGATGGACTTGTAGTGATTGAATAGGGCTTCCTCTGAAGGCTTAAAGTAGTAGGGCTCTACAACCACGGCGGCGTCGGCTCCCGCATCTTTGGCGTATCTAGTCATCTCAAGCGCCAATTTTGTGGATACATCTCCGGTTCCTGGGAGCACGGGTACTCTTCCGTTGGCTTCGTCGACCACGATATCGATTACTCTCTTCCGTTCTTCGATAGAGAGCTTCGAGAACTCCCCCATACTACTGTTGGGGAATAAACCGTGTACTCCGTTCTCTATGAGCCAACTTGTCAGACGTCTCAGGGCTTCCTCATCTAATTCCTCGTTAGCTTTAAAGGGCGTCACCATAGGAACTATAACACCTTCTAAAAGGAGGGAAGGTTTACCTTTTCTACTCATCTTAAATGCACCTGTCCTCTACTTAGATGCTGTGGCTATTTAAATCATTTGAGCAAGTGGGAGGGTTAGGCTCCGGGTACTCCAGTATCCTTCAGGAGTTTCCGTAACTCTCTGTATTCGTTTTCATCTAAGTCTAGAAGGGGGAGGCGGACTTTCCCTATGGGCCTCCCAAGGATTTCGAGAGCAGCCTTGATAGCGGCGATGTAGTTATGAGTGCTCAGAAAAGCGTGGAATGGATACGCCAGTTTCAATAGTTTCTCCTCCACTTCACCATACTTTCTCCTTTCTAATAGAGAGAAAACCTCTAGGTCGTAGGCTGGCCATAGTATGCCAACGTGTGAGATGAATCCTCGTGCACCAGCTGCAAAGGAGTCTACTCTCCTGTGAGGCATCGCGTTCTCTATGATAACTAACCTATCCTTGAAGTGTTTGATCATCTCCATGTACGTTCCGTAATCGTCATGGCTCCATTTGAGGGAGAGTACATTATGCAACGTACATAACCTTTCCATGATGGGTATAGATAGATTTACTCCGCAGGCCCACGGGGTATTGTAAACCATAATGGGGATCTCTACAGCCTCGTCGACGGCGCGGTAATGAGCGAAGATCTGTGCATCGGAGGGAGCGGAGTAATAAGGTGGGTCTATCTGGACGCAATCTGCACCAACTTTCTCAGCATGCTTCGTTAATTCGATGACCAGACGCGTGGAAGTGTGTCCGGTCCCAGCACAAACTGGGACCTTCCCCGCTGCAGCCTCCACAACGGTGCGAATAACAATTTTTCTCTCTTCAATGCTCAGTGAAGGATACTCTCCACTGGCGGCTCCAGCCAGTAAAACTCCCTTCCCCTTTTTCACGCCTGCTTTGATGTAATATTCCACTTGGCTTCGTATCCCTTCAGGGTCTATCTCATCGTCCTCTGTGAAAGGTGTCATTACGGGAAGAATTAATCCCCTAAGCCATGGACGAACTTCTTCTAGGCTCATGAGCCATTGTATTCTAAGGGTTCGTTTTTAAATTTTTGCCGTGTTAGTGTCTACTCTGCCCTCAAGGGTTTGCCGGGGAGGCGACCTGTATGCTGGGCTTTTTCAACAACTACTTCACCGTTCACAATTACGTATTCGATTCCTTCGGGATATTGACTGGGCTGAGCGAAGGTTGCTCGGCATCTAATGCGGTCCGGATCAAACACCACTATATCCGCCCACAGCCCAACCCTTAAGACCCCTCGTCCCTTCAAATTGAACCTCTGGGCAGGCAGAGAGGTGCATTTCCTCACCGCTTCTTCCAACCTGAAGATCCTTCTTTCACGCACATACTTCTCGAAGAAGTAGGGTATGAACCCGTAACTTCCCATGCCCATCTTGATATCTGCTAGAGGCCCGTAGGGCGCCAGTGCCATACCATCTGACTCCGGGGCAGCTGTGGGGTGTTTGAGAACTTTTATTCCGTCTTCCGGAGTATAAGCCGCGGAGGTGGTGAGTATATTGTAACAGTCCTTCCCTTCGGCCAATATTAGATCGAAGACCACATCCCAAGGGTCTTTATCCTCCGCCTCCGCTATTTCTCTTATGCTTCTCCCCATATACTCCGGTTTACTTCTGCAGTATTCAATGAAGATTCTGTGCCATTGTCCATCCAACGCCAAACGCGCCTGAGCCTTTATGTTCTTAACTCTAAGTTCTCTCCTCACCTCCTCGTCCTTTAGTCTCTCTAGAAGCTTCTCTATACCGCCTTCAAAGGCCCATTCAGGCAATATAGCAGTTAGCATTCCCGGGGCGCACATGTATTCAGGCAGTCTCTCACGGACAAAGGGAACTAAGGCGTCGCAGGATACATCCAACCCCTTGGCTCTAGCCTTATCTATTAAGCCTAAGACTTCGTCGGCAGCGTTTTCCAAGGGGTATCGCGGAACGTGATGGGATATCTGCACCGGGACTCCTGTTATCTCCCCTATCTTGATAGCCTCTTCCGTTGCAGCGATCATCCCTCCGCCTCTATTCCTAATATGGGTCACATACAGCCTTCCATACTCCGCAACTACCCTGCAGAGCTCCACTATCTCCTCCGTGTTGGAGTAGAAGCCTGGAGGGTACTCTAGACCCGTGGATAATCCAAAGGCTCCTTCCTCTAAGGCCCGCCTAACCCAGTATTTCATCTCCTCCATCTCATCTTTCGTTGGAAGCCTAGCGTCGAAGCCCATAACAGTCGCCCTCACGGACCCGTGTCCTATGAGGGGAACTACGTTTACGGCGGTTCCTCTCTTCTCTAACTGTTTCAGGTAGCCGTCGAGGGAGACCCAGTCTATCTCCACTTCTGGAATGTACCCTAAAATGAGCCGTTTCAAGTCTTCTTTCGTCTCTTCTTTCACTGGGTAGGGGGTGTGTCCGCAGTTTCCGGTTACCATCGTTGTTACTCCCTGCCGGATTGTACTCTCCGCTTTTGGGTTCACTAGAAGGGTGAAATCGGCGTGTGAGTGGATGTCTATGAAGCCTGGTGCGACTACCAAGTCTTCGGCATCTAAGACTCGGTCAGCGGTCTCCCTTGAGAGGTCTCCTATCTGAGCGATCCTCCCCTCCGAGATGGCGATGTCAGCTCTAAACCATGGGTTCCCAGTGCCATCGACAATCTTTCCCTTTCTTAAAATAAGTTCATACATTCCTAATCACCACGGAGACGTTTAGGCGAGATCATCCTCCTGTACTGTTCCGTTGTTATCGCTCGACCTCTAACTATGACTCTACCAGTCACCTTATCTGTTTTCGTTCTAAAGGGTCTCTTTTCGAGCATCCTCAGAAATCTCTCCTCAACATCTCTCCAGTCCCTCTCGTATATGTGGTAGTAATTGGAGAAGTCCACATACTCTCCAACTTTAATTTCGCGTCCAGTTTCCTCGGATATGCGTTTCGCTATAAACTTCTGGAGTTCAGTCATGGCGTAGATGTTCATGTGAGCCGCTTTATAAGCATCGCGTGAACGCCATGAAGTTTCCATAACTAGTTTATCGTTGTATATTCTGCAAGAGACTCTCTGTAGACAGGGGGCGTCGTCTATCTTGGGATCGTGCCAAGGCACCCATGTAATTGCCTGGGCTCTACGAGAGTAGGGAACCTCCGACAGTTTCTTGACGATGTATTCTATTTGATCTACGGTCTCTCCCTTAGGGGTGGGGTAGGCGGTCATTCTGTCGTGGTAGGAGTAAGACCATTTTCCCTCTCTAACCCAACTATCATGGATCCCCTCCACGATCTCCTTCGCGTACACTTCTAAATCCTCCATCTTACCCAGCATGAGGCCGCTTATATGGATGCGGGGTTCTCGGAGAGGCTCCTTAATAACCATAATCATAGTTAAATCTCTGCTCATCTGGTTATATTCCGTCTCTACTAGAACTCCTCTCCTGAAAGTTTCGACGATAGATCTCTCCCAAACTCGTGCTCCATTCCTACCTTTGATGAGAACTACTGGAAGCAACTATTGTGGGCTCCTTCATTCTCTAATTAAACAATCTTTTCAACTTATCAAACTAATAACATTAAGGGAGGAAGGCTCTAAAAGCCCTTTTTATATCTGAGTGTTTACGACATAAGTTTCTCTGCTACCTCAGAGATAACCTCCAAAGCATATTTTATGTCGTCTCTTTCTATTCCTCTATGAGTAACCATCCTCACGTCGGGGCCTTTACGCGGAAGAGCTTTTATTCCCCTCTCTTCTAGTAGGGAGAGGAAAGTTTCTGTGGAACACTTCAACCCCGAGATGTTGAAAATCACAATATTTGTTTGCACCGTACTCAAGTCTACCTTTATGCCGGGTATCTGAGCCAAACCTTCAGCAAGAACCCTCGCGTTCTCATGGTCCTCCTTAAGCCTCTCCACCATCTTCGTCAAAGCGATTATTCCCGGCGCGGCGATTATCCCCGCCTGCCTCATGCCCCCTCCTAAACCGTCCCGAATCTTCCGTGCCCTCTCTATGAACTCCTCACTTCCAACAACGAGAGAGCCAACAGGCGCGCTTAACCCCTTCGAGACACAGAACATCACAGAATCCGCATGTTCAGTTAACTTCTTCACGTCAACGCCTAATGCAATAGCTGCATTAAAGATTCTGGCTCCGTCGATGTGAAGGGCAAGTCCATTTTCTTCAGCTACTTCATGAAGTGCCTTAGTCTGTTCCGGTGTTATCGCGACTCCTCCAGCTAGGTTATGGGTGTTCTCCATACAGATTAGCCTAGGTTTTCGATTAGCCTTGCTTTCGCTCCTTATAGTTTTCTCTACTTCTACGGGATCTAGAACTCCCTTCTTTCCATGGAGAAACCTCGCTATGGTGCCACTGATTTCCCTCTGCCCTCTCTCTCGGTAACACCAAGCCAAATGGGAGTCTGCTTCCGCAATGAAGAGCTCTCCTCTATTAACGTGGCTCATCAGCGCCACCAGATTTCCCATGGTTCCACTTGAAACTAGAAGACCGGCTTCCTTTCCCATCCTCTCAGCAGCTATTCTTTGGAGTTTATTTATTGTCGGGTCCTCCCTATACCCGTCATCACCCAACTCAGCTTCGAGAATAGTCTCCAACATTTCTCGGGTAGGAAGGGTGACTGTATCACTTCTCAAATCAACGATTCTCAACGATAAACGCCCTCCGAACATATCATCCCTCGATTCATGCTTTAACTTTTTTCATATTACAATAGAATTATATGAGTAGAAGCCTCTCCTATCTTTAGGGGGAAAGATGGATTTCTCCTTTCTGGAGCGATAATCTTCAATGGATGAAAACCTATCTGATTGGATTTATGCTCTGAAAACATCATTCACTGTTTTAGCCTTCATAGTAACTCTCTTTTTCATCTGCTCCTACTTTCTCGCGCAGCTCTTAGGTCTAGTCCTTTTTTACTTCACTCCGGAGGGTTCCCTGTTCTCCCTACGACCCATTGATCCGCCCTATCTGATCATAGTTCTACTCCTTCTGCCCATAGTGATTCCAGTAAGTGGAAATTACGGCGCATTATTCCTTGTGATCTGGGGTATATTCTGTCTATGTTTAGTAAGTGCCTTCATGACCCGAGAAAACTTCTTAAAATCTTTAAAGGGCCTCCTAAAGAAGCCTCTAAGCTCCTTTCTAAGGAATAACATACTTTCAATGCCGCTGATAACTTCAACGTTATTTGTAACCAGCGCCTTCCTAATACTTCTTCAAGAGAGCGCTGGGCTCCCTTCTGGTCCTGGCCCTTCATTCCCGAATCCTTATGAAGACCTGCTATGGTTAAGTGTAGCTCCGGTCACCGAAGAATTAGGCTTCCGAATCATCCCCTTAGGCTTATTCTTAGCGATTTACATAACCAGATCGGCAAATACCGCGTCTCTCAAGTTTAAAATTAAACTTTTCTTTCTCTCTTTCCTCCATCCCGATAAGGCGAAAGAGACCCTCGGAGTTAGGTCTATCGACGATTTGGGCTTACTGAGGGGAATAAGCCCTCCAGAATGGTTCATTGTAGCAGCGACGGCCTTCCTCTTCGGCTATGCCCACTTATACTTCGGAAATGGTGTATGGGATATCGGTAAGATCGCTCCAACAGCCATAGTAGGCTTCACCTTCGCCCTCTCGTACCTTTATTATGGCATCCAAGCGCCCATACTACTCCACTGGTTCTTCAACTTCTACTGGCAAAGTTTCAACCTCGCTTCTGGCACCTACCCAATGCTAAGCTCCCTATACGAAACTATGGAGATATTGACCTTTATCGTAGGAGTGATAGGAATGGGTCTTCTATTGATGATCGCGCTTTTCCAAATAACTAAGGGGAAAGATGTACCTCTCAACGAAGGGAAGTCATTTTAAAGAGCGCCCTCTAAGTTCGCTGACTAGTTCTCCAATTGGGACTTCCCTTTCAACTCGTTTTTTCATATCTCTGAGGGTCACTACCTCTTTTTGGAGTTCTTTCTCTCCGACTATGGCAGTGTAGGGTATTCCTTTAGAATCTGCAAATTCCAGTTGCCTCGTCAAAGACCTACCTCTCAAATCGAACTCTGCTGGTACGCCTCCATTCCTTAACATCTGAGCGATCTTTATAGCTTCCATGAGAAACCTCTTATTAACCGCGACTACAAAGACCTTCGTTTTAGTCTTGGTAGTAGCAAACAATTCTAGTTCTTCCATCAACTCCATGATCCCCTCGATTCCGAGACTGATACCCGTAGCTGGGACGTCTCTGCCTGAGAACAAACCTATGAGTCTGTCGTATCTTCCGCCGCCGGCTATGCTCCCCATTCCCTCTTTAGCAGAAACCTCAAATATCGGGCCAGTATAGTAGTCGAGTCCCCTCGCTAGGCTCAAATCAACTTTAAATTTCGGACCTACCTGCAGAGCTTTCAAATAGTCTATGAGTTCTCTTAATTCTCCTATCCCCTTTCTTCCCTCCTCATTCGCTCCTATCATCGTCTCCGCCTCCTCTAGAACCTTCTCCGCCTTCCCCTCTATACTGATGAAATCAAGAATCTTCCCAGAAGCCTCCCCACTTATTCCACGGCTCAGCAGTTCTTCTCTGACGCCTTCCACTCCGATCTTATCTAGTTTATCTATCGCTCTGAACGCCTCCATCACCTTCTTCTTCCCAACGCCAGCATACTCGATAAGGGCTGAGAGAATCTTCCTGTTGTTCATTCTCACAACGAAGTCTCGGAAGCCCAACTTCTTCAACGCCTGTATCGCGCAGGCTACTACTTCAGCATCGGCTAGCATACTCTCGCTGCCGACGGTGTCGATGTCTGCCTGCCAGAACTCTCTGAAACGGTCTTTCTTTATGTCACCGTAACGCCAAGCTCTACTTATCTGGTACCTCTTAAAGGGAAGCGGTATGCTCAGATTCATCGCGATTACCCTTGCGAGAGGAACCGTAAGGTCGTAACGTAAACCTATCTCTCTGCCTCCTTTATCTTTGAAATGGTAGCTCTCCATGAGGGCTTCGGGGCCGCCTGCCCCCTTCACGGAGAGGACGCTCCAGCTCTCTATGGCAGGGGTTTCCATAGGTGAGAAGCCGTACTCTTCGAAGACTTCCCTTAATGTATCGAAGATGAATTGGCGTTTTATCATCTCTTCAGGGAGGAAATCTCTTGTTCCTTTAGGCGGCTGAAACCTCATTTAACAACTCTCCCCCTTTAGACTTCAGCGTCAACTGTGATAGGGAGTAATAGACGACTTCCCCTCTCCTACTTACAACGGCCAAAACCAACTTCTTCTTCAGACTTTGAACATACCTCAGAGTACGAGCCAACTCCTCCACCACCACCGGCTTCCCTTCCTGTATCCCAAATATGAGGTACCTCGCGGTTCCCTTCCCGTAGGTTCCTCTCTCATAAACCCTGAAATTTATGCCTAGGCCGAAGCCCTCCCTAACCACGTAACCTCGACTTCTAAGGTCTCGATATATTAGGTATTCAACCCAAGCGTTAGAGTTCTCCACTCTGCTTCTATTCAGCAGTTCTTCGAAGTCCAATGGGGTGCCCGTGTTCTTATCTACTACTTCTATTATGCCCTTATGAAGCAAGTATAACCCTTCATAAAGACGAAGAGTGAGTTCCTTATCTTCTAGGACGCCGTAGCCGCGGGAAGTTAACCCCTCAAAGTCCTCCTCTGAAACTACTGTTATTACGCCTCTATCATACTCAGCTCTTATCTTCTTCTCCTCCAAAATTTTCTCTCTCCAAACTCTAAATGCGGCTACATATTCTTTTCAGCGATTTATCCTCTGACCTCCAAGACGCCTCTCTTATGCTTATAAAAGTTTTCTTACGCCTCTTTTCATTTCCAGCTTGAGAACTGCTTCAGTCTTTCATCCGACACTTTTCCAGTTTCAACGTCGGTTATCGCCCTATCGATGATACTAATCGCTTCATCGGCTACTTCCCGCGTGAGGCAGAGGGGAGGAGCTATTCTGAGAGTAGACTTCCCATACTGCATCATAACCAAGCCAAGCTCCCAAGCCCTATAGCAGACTTTATGGGCCTCTTTACGAGCTGGCTCCCTGGTCTCCCTGTCAAGGACTAAATCGACGCCAAGGAGTAAACCTAACCCTCTAACATCGCCTATTAATTCGTGAGCGTCCTTCAGCTCGTTGAACTCCCTCTTGAGGTACTCTCCCATTTCACGGGCATTTTCAGGGAGCTTCTCCTCCATCAAAACTTCAATTGTCGCTATCGACGCCTCGCAGCTTATAGTCGATCCAGCGCAAGTTAGGACGTGAGAGCCTGCTGTCCAATCCATCAACTCACTCTTCGCTACAACTGCGCTTATTGGGAAACCAGAGGCCATGGCTTTCCCTAAAACCAACACGTCTGGTTGTATCCCCCAATGTTCACAAGCAAACATCCGTCCTGTCCTTCCGAAGCCTGTCTGTATCTCATCAGCCACTGAGATTATTCCATACTCTTTACAGAGTCTGAGGAGTCTGGGGAGGTACTCCTTCGGAGGAACTACCACGCCAGCATCTCCTTGTATGGGCTCAAAGTAGAAGGCGGCTACCTCTTCAGGAGGGCATATCGTACTGAAGATCTGTTCTTCTATAAACTCGAGGCAGTATAGATTACAATCCGGATACTCCTGTTTGAAGGGGCACCTGTAACAGAAGGGGTAGGGGACATGAGTAATACCGGGGACGATAGGCATGAATCCCTTCACCATGCTGGGAACGAATCCTGATAGGCTCAGAGACCCCATAGTCATGCCGTGGTAGGAGCCGGTGAAGGCTAATGCTCTGGGGCGTTTACTATGCCACCTCACCATCTTCAGGGAGCAGTCTATAGCGTCGGAGCCTGAAAGCCCGAAGAAGATTTTCTTCCTGAAACTTCCGGGCGTAATCTCGTTCAGGAGTTTCGCCAGTCTAACGGAGGGCTCGTTATATAAGTAGAGCATGCCCGCGTGCACGAGGTCCTCCATGGCTCTCTTCGCTGCCTCAACCACCTTAGGGTGGTTATGACCTACATTAGTCACGGCTGCTCCGCAGAGAAAGTCGATGTACTCCTTCCCCCTTATATCCTCGATGATCAGTCCTCTCCCTCGTTTAATCACCATCGGCGTGAAACGGACTAGACTCCCCGAGATGTACTTCCGGTCTTCTTCGATTATCCTCTTAACCTCTGGATTGAGTTCCAATCTCCATACATCCTCATAGAAGAATACTCCTATCTGCAATTAACAATTACTTAAATTCTCTTTTATCAGTGGAAAAGTTATTATCTAAGTTAAGCGTCGATATTCCTTCGAAACACTGCTCTGAGTGATTGAAGGGAATGCCTTACAAGTTCACATTCGATCTCTCCCGTATCTCCCAATCTCTTTTTAAAGAAGTCTTGAGGCTCTCGGGTGAAAAGAAGGTACATAAACGCCTCGGTAATCGTATTCGGGATCTCGTGAAACGTCTGAGAATAGAGAGGATCACGGGTCTGAACTTTTCTGATGCTATAACCGTTATAGAGGATTTGATAGACATTCAAATCAAGAACTTATCTGAACGAGACAGGTTCTTGAAAACGAAGAAGAGGGCTCTCCTTCTGCCTCACTGCGCCCGTAAGTATATGGACAGTAGATGTAAAGCCTTGTTTGACGCGAAGAAGTCCTCCTATTTCTGTCAGGGCTGCTCACCCGATTGCCTAGTGAACAGAGCTACTCAGATAGCGAAGAAGAAAGGGTATGACGTATATATCCTCCCCGGAGGCTCCTGCATACCCGCGATCATAAAGGGCAATCGTTACGAAGGCATAGTAGGGGTTTCCTGCTCTGAAGAGTTGAAGTTAGGTGTTAAGTATTTGGAATCTGCGAAGATTCCGGGTCAAGGAGTCCCCTTAATAAGGAATGGATGCGCCAATACCAAATTCAGTATAGAGACACTCGCCGAGATTTTATAGATTGTGGTCCTTACTCAAGTATGGCGTTTTGTTCTCTAAGCAGCTTCTGAACCTCTTTCGGGTTTAAACTTCGCGGCGTAACCTTCTTCTCAATTGAAAGAGCAGCGGCGTCACCGGCTGCTTGCCCCATCGCCATAGAGGGCGGTATAACTCTCACCGACTCAAGGGCTTCATGGGTGCAGGATATGCACCTCCCTGCCACAAGGAGGTTCTCCACCCTTCTAGGTATTAAACAGCGATAAGGAACTTCATATCTCACTTTGGGTCTAGTCTCTGTGCTTCCACACATGATTGTGTCATCGAAGGATCTGCCGCTCATGATGTCCTCCTTAGTTAGGACATACTCGCCCATTATTCTACGTGTCTCCCGAACTCCCATTTGAGGCGCAGTATCAACGAGATAAGCCTTCTCGAAGCCAGGTAAGTTTTCTCTGTAAAAACGTATAGCGGCAAAAATCCTCTTTCTGGCGTCTATTTCAACTCTAGTTAAGTCTCTTGGATCGAGGGCATTTACATTCCTGAAATGGGGTCCATCACACCAAACCATCCCCTTGATCGTTGTTTTATTCCAGCTTGAGACGAAGCCTCGGCGGTTCATCTCTCGCTTTAACCTCCCCCATCGATCCTGATGTTCTCGCTGGAATTCCTTGGTCTTCTCTAGGTCAACTCCTCCTATCCTATGGTCTAGGGATATTCCCCACGGATGCATCTTCTCCTCGTAGGGTGCTCCGGCTGAAGCCGCTATGTCCCCGTCTCCAGAGGCGTCCACCACTACCTTTGCGAGAACCGCCTGCCTTCCAGCTTTACTCTCTAATATTACGCCTTTGACCGTGTTCCCTTCGATTATAGCGTCGACAGCGAAGGAGTGCATTAAAATCCGCGCTCCAGCCTCCTCCAGCATAACGTTTGTCGTATGTTTCAGTCCTTCAGGATCAACGGTAACATACCCTGGCAGTGCTTCCTCCCAAATCGCCCAGTCTTCCTCTTCGAGGCGTCTAATTATCTCGAGAGGAATCCCACCAATAACCTGCCTCTTTCCATCGCTGAAAGGTCCGAGTAATATGACTATGCCTCCGGTTGCCATGCCACCTAGATGACCGTACCGTTCTATGAGGAGGGTCTCTACTCCATTCCGAGAGGATGCTAACGCGGCTGCCACTCCCGCCGGACCACCGCCGACAATAGCTACATCCACTTCCTCTAAGACAGGAGTGTTCCTCTCCGGCTCCGTTATCGCCTTCACGGTCAGACCTCCAAGCATCAATTGAATCGAGATCTTTTTCTCAACGATATCACTTAGGGCGGTTAGAATCTAGTTCTTGGGGTCTTACGATTCCCCTCTCGGTTATTATCGCTGTGATATACCTCATAGGCGTTATGTCGAAGGCTGGATTGAGTGCCTTCACGCCTTCCGGCGCTGTTCTCTCAGATCTAAAACCCTTAACTTCATCAGCGCTTCTTTCTTCTATTGTTACTTCTCCAGAGAAGTGTTTTAGATCGAAGGTGGATGTTGGAGCAGCAACATAGAAGGGAACTCCGTGTTCCTTTGCTACGATGGCTATTGTGTAGGTGCCTATCTTATTTATGACAGCGTCCTTAACTATTCTGTCGGCCCCCACTACGACTAGATCTACGAGACCTTTACTCATAACGTAACCTACCATGTTATCAGTGATCAACGTGACCGGAATACCGTCTCTGTTTAGTTCGTAAGAGGTTAATCTAGCCCCTTGCAACTTGGGTCTAGTCTCCGTTGCAATAACTTTGATCTTCTTGCCTTCCTCCCAAGCAGCACGTATGACTCCGAGGGCGGTTCCGTAGTCCACGGTGGCTAAGGCTCCAGCATTACAATGCGTCATAACTGTGTCGCCATCCTTGATCAAGGTTGAGCCGTATCTACCAATGGAACGGTTAGCCTCCGCATCCTCATCAGCTATTCTCTTCGCCTCTTCGATTACTGCCTTCTTCACCTCCTCTACTCCACCAAGAGCATTATAGGCACGATTCATCATCCGATCGATAGCCCAGAAGAGATTCACAGCTGTCGGTCTCGTCCTTCTCAGTCTCTCTGCACAGTCTTCCAATAGGCGGATAGCCTCCTCTCTCGTTTTAGCTTTCAAGTGATAAGCTGTGAGAGCGAGTCCATAAGCTGCTGCTGCACCTATGAGTGGTGCCCCCCTTATCTTCATCTCCTCTATACTTAAGGCCACTTCCTCACAGGTTTTCATCTGAAGATGAACTTCCCTCAAGGGTAACTTTGATTGGTCTATAGTTATTACCATTCCATCCTTCCATTCTATCGTCCGCATCGTCACCAGCCCAATCAAAAAATCCTTCCTCTCACAAGTTAAGTTTAACCGTTCCTACTTTGGTTTATAACTAACATATCCAGAATATTCTTGAGAGGCGGTTTTCATGAAGGGAGAGCCCTCCGACAAACTGGAGTATAAAATGAAAGGTAAGACATGGAAGGTCTACTGGTATATGTTAACTCATGGTGATGCGATCACGGTTAGAGAGCTCCAAAGAGCCCTCCATTTCAGTAGCCCAAGCGTCTCCAAGCATCACTTGGAGCGTCTCTGCGAATTAAAGTTAGCTAAGAGGAGAAGAGACGGTAGATATCTCCTTACAGAAAAACGGCGTGTGGGTGTCCTCCGCCACTTCGTGAAAGTAGGGCGCCTCCTCCTCCCACGATACGCTCTCTATGCCCTTTCCGTAACAATTTCCTATCTAGTGTATATCCTATTGATACTTCTTGAAGTAGAAAACTTAAGCCTATACGGGCTCCTCCTAGGAGCCACTGTGATATTCATTTTCTGGTATGAAGCAGTGAGGTTCTGGAAGCTTAAACCATTCTAAGTCTCGACTCCTTATTCTAGGGTGAACTCTCCCCCTTCTCGTAAGAGGACAGCCTTTACTTCCGATCGTTCCTCGATCATCCTCTTGAACTCTTTAGGGTCAGTGTTCCATCGGTGCATGGGAATAGCAAATTTAGGGTTTATAGTTATCGCGGCTTCAGCCGCCTCCGGATTATCCATTGTATAGGTGTCTCCACTAGGCAGAAGCGCCAAATCTACTTCTCCCAACTCTTTCATTTCAGGGATGAAGTCAGTATCCCCTGCGTGGTAAATCACTTTTCCGCCGACTCTAATCAAGTATCCTACTCCGAACCCTCGGGGATGAAAAGGCTTCCCCGGCGATCTGAAGCGCTTTATGTTATAGGCGTGGACAGCTTTAATCTCGACGTCTCCTATAATTATCTCATCACCGGCCTTAACCGTTCTAACATTTCCTCCTAAAGCGCTGGCGCAATCTTCCGGAGCGATTATTGTCGTATCCGGCTTGCTTATCTCCCTCACTTTACCTCTGTCGCAGTGGTCGAAGTGAGAATGAGTTATTAGGATTATGTCTGCCTTCTCTCTATAATCTCCCGCGTAGGGGTCTACGTATATGATTTTACCATCGGCTGAGATGCGAAAACTTGCATGACCAAGCCACTTTACTGTTACACCCATTCTTAATCACCAACTTTTATTTCTCGTAGTAAAAACTTATACGTTTTACTCAGGAAGCCAATAGGTAGAGAGTATCTTATATCCTATTATGCGCCATGGAAGGAGTAAGTTTTTATAATTTAGTATCGTTGTTTTCAATGGAGGGCGATAGCTTTGAGGGATCGTCTTTGCCCAAATTCGTAAACTTTCGCCGGCCACTAAGTTAGTTCTCAAAGTTCTCCAGTTGAATGGGTGGATGAGCCAGGAAGAGATTGTCAGAGAGACTCTACTTCCAGTTAGAACCGTGAAGTATGCGATTAGTGCTCTTAGGGAAGTCGGAGGCTTAGCAGAAAAGCGTGACTTCGACGATTTGAGGAGGAAGTTTTACCGCTATAACGGGCAAGATTTGACCTTATAAGGAAGTTTATATTTATAAATTCGGTTTCAATTAAGTTACCACTCAAGCCGAGGTGGCCGAGTGGCTCAGGCAAGCGGCTGCAGACCGCTGTACGGGGGTTCAAATCCCTCCCTCGGCTCCAAATTTAGAAGAAGGCATTTTTCATTTTACATCACCTAGCACTCTTTCTCTTAGAAGGCGATACATTGAAATTCGATACTTTCGATTTCCACGTCAGCTATTAAAGGATGAAAAGAATGTAAATAGAAAAGGTGGACGCCTATAGAAGGCTGATATTATATGAAAAATCGCAACGTTTATGGGTTGATTAGTCTTCTGTTCATCGTCTTCGCCCTCACCTCTATAGGTACAGAGATAATAACGCCCCTTTGGCCCATATACATCCGTTCCTTAGGAGCCTCAATGGTGCAAATTGGGTTTATATTCTCCATCTCCAGTGCGCTTAGCGCGCTACTTCAGATCCCTAGTGGTTGGTTATCAGACAGATATGGTAGGAAATGGCTTAATATAACAGGTATTCTTCTAGGGGTCCTTCCCCCGCTACTCTATATCATGGCGAAGGACTGGACTCAACTGATTCCAGGGGTCTTGTTGGCAGGGTTCTCCATGGGACTTTACTCTCCGGTAAGATGGTCTCTCGTAGCGGATTTAACAACTATAGAGGCGAGAGCAAAGACTTACAGTTGGATGATTATCGCTGCTACGCTAGGTTCCGTGATAGGGCCCATCCTTGGAGGGGTAATCGCTGATATATACGGGTTGAAGACTCCTTTTCTATTATACTTCCTCCTTATGGTTCTCAGTCTTCCACCAGCCCTACTACTTAAAGGAGAAACTGTTACGCCTTCAAAAGGCGGTTCAACAACGTCCATGAAAACTACGGAGGATTCCTTCCTTTTTTCAATCTTACTATTTGCCTGCATCGACGCTTTGCAAGGTGTGAGTACAGGGATAATTACCCCTTTAACGCCAATTTTTCTAGTGAATGCTTTCTCCGTTGACCTTGGATATGTGGGCTTCATATTAGCTATAAGTCTCGGATTAGCGACGGTAATCGTCCAGATACCCGGGGGATGGTTAGCGGGGAAGCTCAACCGTAAATCACTATTAACCGCGACGTTCATCTTTTCAGCTCCGTTTTACGCTTTCTTCGCCCTCTCAAGGAATATTCTAGAAGCCTTCATCTCCCTATTTCTCGCCAATGCGATAATTTCGATTTCATGGCCAGGCTGGATGGGTCTTCTAATGGAGATTACGCCCTCCAAGAAGCGAGGTCTAGTGAACGGAGTGATCGCAACTTCCTGGTGGACGGGATACATGAGTGGAAATGCTCTAAGCGGTTTACTGTGGATGATGGGAGTTACCATCCCTTATTATACTGCAGCGCTCTTCGTCCTAATCTCAGTATTACCGACTTTCTTCTTAAGTGATAGAAGACAGAGAGCGTCATACTCAAGGGAGTAGAGACTACTGAACATACCGGATTGATTAAGCGAAAGAATTATATTGTTTCTGGGATAATGCAAGTAATGAATATTCTCAGAAGTAGGAGTGAAGAGAATGAAACCTGAAGAGTTAAGTAAGAAGCTTTTTGAGGGTGTTGTCCAGTGTATAGTTGCCACGCCCTTTAGAGAAGACAATCAAGAAGTCGATTTTGAAGGTTTGAGAGAAAACGTTCGCTTTCTAGTAGACAAGTGTAAAGGTAAACCCCTCGTTCTCACACCTTGCGGTAGCACCTCAGAGTTTTACACCCTCTCACCTGAGGAGAGGGAGAAAGTCATAAAGACTGTGGTGGACGAGGCAAACGGTGAACTACTTGTAATTGCTGGAGCGGCTCATTCTGGAACGCGACGAACAGTGGATATGTGCAAGATGGCTGAGGACGTGGGCGCTGACGGAGTGATGGTGGTTATGCCCTACTACCACATACCGAATGAGGAGGGTATGTATCAGCACTATAAGGCAATCGCTGAGGAGATTAATATCGGAATCCAAGTATACAATAACCCATTCACGAGTAAATGCTACATTAAACCGCCCCTAATGAACAGGATAGTAGACATCCCGGGAGTAGCAGCGGTGAAAGAGAACACCATTAATATGGAAACCTTCTATAACCACATGCAGTTAGCCGGGAAGAAGGTTCCAGTCCTCTGCGGAATGGGAGAGTTCTACTTCGCAATAGAGGCTCTCTTCGGATGCCCAGGATTCATATCAGGTATGGCAAATTACGCACCCGAGATACCTCTGAAACTTTTAGAGGCAGCTAAGAAAAGAGATTTTGGGAAGGTAATGGAGATTATCGAGAAGTTACGTCCCTTGGAGGAGTTTCATGGAAAAGTTGCTGTGGCTCATGCCCCAGCTTG
>CAZOCN010000007.1:0-26156 GCA_964578315.1 uncultured Candidatus Bathyarchaeia archaeon | reverse complement strand
GAACTCTGGAATCGAGAACTTAGCTTTTGACCGACTAGAAGCCTCCCAATATAGAATTTTAACTTCAAAACTTGGCGATGTCTCCTTGGTGCCTAAAAAGGAGATTATCTCTGAGATGCGAGCTGTTAAAGATGAGTATGAAATAGCTTGTATGCGAAGAGCCGCTGAAATAACAAAGGCAGGGTTTGAAGCCGCAGTTGAGGCCGTTAAACCCGGGGTCACAGAGATAGAGGTGGCTGCTGAGATGGAATACGCTATGCGAAAGGAGGGCTCGCATGGAGTAGCCTTCGATACTATAGTTGCCTCTGGAAAACGGTCAGCCTTCCCTCATGGTGGATGCAGAAATAAGAAGATAGTGAAAGGAGACCTAGTAGTCTTGGATTTCGGAGTTAAATTCGAGAATTACATGTCAGACATAACTAGAACCCTTGTAGTCGGGAACCCTACAAACAAACAAAGAGAGGTCTACGAAGTAGTGAGAGCGGCTCAGGAGAAAGCGTTTAAAATAATGAGGTCTGGAATCAAAGGATGCGATGTAGATAGGGTGGCGAGGAAAATCATAGAAGAAGCGGGATACGGCGAGAATTTCGTCCATGGCCTTGGACACGGTGTAGGCTTAGAAATACATGAACCGCCAACCCTCAACCAAAGGAATACAGATCCTCTGAGGAATGGAAATGTAGTCACAGACGAACCTGGAGTGTACATAGTGAATTTTGGAGGTGTGCGCATAGAAGATACGGTTCTAATCAGAGAGGATGGGGCTGAAAAGTTGACACTCTCTCCCTACATCTTCTCCGTTTGAATACCTTTCATTCAAAAAATAATATGGAAATTAAGTCACTTCAATATTCTTGAGGGCCCTCTCCAAAGAGAGCAATAAATCGCCGAAAGATTCCAGAAGGTGACTTCTCTCATGCTCTGCTTCGCCCCCTTTCCTAAGAACTTCACTCAGCCTTTCAACAACCTCCAGTCGGAGAGCCACCGCTTTTTCAATCTTCTCTTTATCAGCACCCTCTCTCAACGTCTCAAGGTAGGAACTCAACTCTCTAATTTTCCCCAGATACATCTTCACCGTTTTTACGTACTCTCTCTCCTTATCTACAAATGCTTCCAGTCTGATCTCCGTCTTCCGCATCTCTCTTAAAAGTTCATTCAGCAATTTCCAACCCCCTCCATGAGAAAATCAAACAGACTTTCTCCTCACTTAAAAGAACTAGTCGCTTATTAAGATTATAGCGTTCCATCTCCTCAGTAAACGATTCCTAAGAAAGACTCGCCGACGATGGTTTAGAGCTCTTTCATATTTTCTTCTCTAACGTATTTCTTGAAGAGTTTCTCCCAGTCGATCTTGAGGATAGCCACTATCAGTATGGTAAGTAGTAGCGCTGTGAGGAGGGCCTCCAACCATCCTCCTCCGCCAAGTAGGTCCCTAATGAATTTTATTGAGAGGCTTCCCGTATAAGCTAAGATGAAGCACATTAATGTCTTCCCTATTAAGGCCGGGATGAAGGCCTTTAGGAAGCTGTATCCCATAATTCCTAAGGGAATGAAGAGAAGATCGTCTGGGAGCGGTGTCAAAGCGAAGAGGAATATAGCGAAGAAACCGTACTTCCTGAAGAGGCAAACCATATACTCCATCTTCTTCCTTCGCTCCTCGCTTATCAAGTTTCTACCGTAATACCCAAGGGCATAGCCTGAGAACTCGCCTAAGGCAGAACCTAAGCCCCCTGATAAGGCCACGAAGAAGGGATTAAGGAAGCCCCCGAGGAAGTATATGACAAGAGTGTAGGGGATGGGAAAGATTATTGATAACGCTCCAATAAAACTCACAATGAAGACCCCGAAATACTGGAACTGCAACGCAAATTGATAGAGTAGATCGAAGAGATCCAAATCTTCCGCTTCCTATCCGCCTTCAAGATAGGGAAGGATGTCGTATATAACTTCAAGCTATTCTCCTTAATCACCAATCAAGATGACGCTTTCTCTAAGTAGTCTTCCCGCGGCGGACTAAAGACGTCTAGAAAGGTGCTCTCTTCCAAGGCTCTTACACTATGTGGCTCATTGGGTTTTATCCAATAGAACATCCCCGCTTCAATTAGGACTCTCTTCTCTCCGGAGATGAACTCCGCTTTGCCCTTCAGGCAGATTCCCATCTGCTCGTTAGGATGAGTGTGTTCGGGGACGAGCTCTCCCGCCTTCATATTAATCAACAAAAACATCATCCTCTCACTACTGAAAAGGATCTCACTTTCAATCTCTCCGAATATACCGATTTTTCTACCTTCTCCCACCCTAAGGAACTCCATCCAAGACCCACCAGCGTCTCTTTATTAGATAAAATAGTTTATCACTTGTTTCGCTCAAAACTTTTCCGAAAAGACAGCTACAGCGCACTTGGGGTTTTGGCGGGCCCGGGGGGAATTGAACCCCCGACCTACGGGTTTCTTCGTTGAGCCGGCTTAAGAGCCCGCCGCTCTCCCTTGCTGAGCTACGGGCCCGATCCACTTCTCCCTTTATTCTTCACGGTATTAGAGACCCTAAAACCTTTCGATATTAAAGTTAGAAATTCAATTTATATCTTGAGGTGTTTACGTTGGGCGTGGGCGAACTAGTCTTCGTTGGTCTAGGTCTCAACGATGAGAAGGATTTGTCTATAAAAGGATTGGAGGCTGTCAGATCGGCTGAAAGCGTCTTCGTAGAGTTGTACACTAGTTTAATGGGTGGTTTTTCACTTGAAAGGCTGGAGAAGATGTGTGGTAGGAAGGTTGCTGTTCTTTCTAGGCATAACTTGGAAGAGGAAGAAGGAGATATCCTATTGGAAAAGGCCTCGAAGGGCAGGGTAGTTTTGATGGTTCCGGGAGACCCTTTCATATCCACAACTCATGTTAATTTGAGGTTAAAGGCAGTGAGGAAGGGATTGAAGGTTCGCGTAATCCACGGGGCCTCTATCCTCTCCGCTGTTATAGGCTTAACTGGTTTACAGAACTATAAATTCGGTAGGAGCGTCACAATTCCTTTCGTTGACAGCGCATATGTCCCAGAATCTCCCTACAGAGTGATCCAGGAGAATAGGGCTTCTGGCTTGCATACTCTGTGCTTCCTCGACGTCCGCGCAGATGAAGGGCGTTATATGTGCGTGAATGAAGCGATTGAGATACTCTTCAGGATTGAACAAGAATATGGCGCGGGAGTTGTAACTCCGGATACGCTGGCTGTGGGAGTTGCAAGGGCAGGGTCGGAGAAGCCAGTTTTGAAGGCTGAATACATAGAGGAACTTAAAGACTACGATTTCGGTCCTCCCCCACAAACCCTCATCTTCCCTGGAAGATTACACTTCATGGAGGCGGAAGCGTTAATAGTCTTCGCTGGAGCCCCTGAGAATATAAGGAGGCTGGTTGGTTGACATTAGAAGACTTGGTCTCCAAGTATATCCGCAGTTGCAAACATGCATTAGCCGAGGTGGAATTAACCGGTGGGGACTTTGATGGGAAGGTTGCTCAAGTTATCGACGCGGCGAGGCGTTACTTGGAGGACGCTGAATTTTACCGTTCTAAGGGTAGGCTCGACGTGAGCCTTGCTTCCGTTGCTTACAGTGAAGGTTTATTGGATGCCTTAAAGTTATTAGACACCGTGAAGTTCTCATGGAGGACTGAGAGATGAAACGCAAGATCGTACTCGCTTCAGGAGTCTTCGACCTCCTCCATCTAGGTCACGTCCGTTTCCTAGAGGAGGCTAAGAAGGCTGGGGGAGAAAATGCTTGGCTCGTAGTTATAATAGCTAGAGATGACACGGTGGAGATGCTTAAGGGCTCAAAGCCTGTCATGCCAGAGGATCAAAGACGAGCTCTAGTGGAAGCTCTAAAGGTAGTGGACGAGGCTGTTCTGGGCTTTAAAGGCCTCGATATAATAAGTGCAATCAAGAAGATCAAACCTGACATAGTCGCTGTGGGTCACGATCAAGATTACATAGCCGATAAAGTGGAGCAGGCCATCAGAGAATCTAACCTCAACGTGAAAATTGTCAGAATCGGGAGATTCGGCCAAAAAGAACTGACAAGTTCCTCTAGAATAAAACGCAAGATTATAGAAGCCTACACAAAACGTAACTGAAGAGTGCTGTCTTCTCTTTCTCAGTTTACCTGTTTTTAAGTAGTTTCTCGGCTTCTTGTTTCCATCTTTCTAATCTAGAAAGCGAATAGTTGACTTTCTTAGCTAGTTCCTTCACGTCGGCTTTCGCCAGGTCATAAGCGTCCAGTATACCAGCAGCGATAAGCCTCTCAGCTACAGCTCTTCCGATTCCCTTGACCTCCGTAAGGTCGACTCCAGTTACGTAACTCATCTTAAGAGTCCGGATGTTCTCTTCCCAAGCGCTTCTCCTCCTCCTATCAACAGGTATCCCTAACCTCTTCGCCTCTTGAAAAGATAACCCCGCCTCCTTTATCTCCGATATGCTGAAGCCTCTCCCCTTCCGAAACCGGCGTTTCGTACCAGGTACGTGAATAATGGCTTTAACTTCCCCAGCCATCTTAAGTCACCAAGATATAATACTGAGGATATGAGAAGAGCCAGAACTACATTTAAATTTTTTTCGAGTTAAAAGGGTGGAGTTAAAAGGGGACTGTATTCATTGCCCTATTGAGGACTCTGCTCTCTCCGTTAACCTTTATTCAGCTATTTCTTCTTCTTAGGAGCGTAGATAGTAGGCTGCTTACATTTCGGACATCTACGTGGGTCAGGTCCCGATTCTACCTCCCAACGATAACCACATTTTAGACATACAAACTCTACCATTAGGATTCACCAATACCTTTCTTCCCTTAAGAGCTTTATATAGGTAATTCTATTTCGGGTTTTTGTCATCTTTTTACTTTCATTATTTTGGTTCCATTTATTGGTTAAACCAGTAGAATTGCGATGAGGAAGCTGAATTTCGTATTATTTCCACTATTCTTTTCCCTATATTTTGGGTTAAAAATGGATACTATACTTCACATAAAACCTATTGGTGAAATACATTGTAGAGATGGAGCCACGATACTTAAGGGATCAATTCTAATAAGCATCTGAAAGCGTTAAGAATATGGGTTGTGTTAGGATTAAAAGGGAGATTAAGCATGGCTTCTATGTAGAGGCCTTATAACAGACTCGGCGAACTGCGTAACTAAGTCGAAGTTTGATCCTGGGATGACGATGTAACTTATACCTGTTTTCTCGCGGAGTAGTTTCAGTTGTTCCTGAATCTCGGAGGCGGATCCAATAAGGAATTGAGGACACCTTTTAACTTCTTCAATGGTTAACCCTTCTTTCTTCGCAACAGCTTCACAAGCCGATTCGGAGTTATTAGTGATCTCTATTCGAGATATTAGGATACACAGTTCAATATTATCTGGATTTCGCCCTGAAGCTTTAGCTGATTTTCTTACCCAAACGATCTTCTCGCGTATATTGTCAATAGTGAAGTTCTTGAACATGTTGGGGGTAAGTTTTCCCTCGTGAAGTGAGGTATGTATGCCTACAATGTCGGCGTGGCGCCCTGCAACCGTTAGCAATTTGCGCCCTCCACCTCCGACTATAATGCGAGGCGGTTTCTCCATAGGAGGTTCTATAGCCTTTGCGATTTCAGTGATTTTATAGTGTTTTCCTGAGAAGTTAACCTTCTCTTGGGTCCACATAAGACGTATGATCTTCAACGCTTCATCAAGCCTTTCAATTCGTACACTCGGCGGATCATATGATATGCCAGCTTCCTTGTAGTCGCTTTTCATCCATCCTGCTCCGACTCCGAACTCATGGCGACCACCTGAAAGTAAATGGATAGTTGCAGCCGCCTTGGCGAGAACGACAGGGTGACGATAGTCGACGCAATAGACGAGAGAACCCACGTGCAATTTCTTTGTCACCGCAGCAGCTGCAGCTAATGTTGCCACTGGCTCCCACTGGGGACCGAAATGATCGGGGCAAAACACGGTTGAGTAATCTAACGATTCAATTTTTCGAAGCCACTCAATCCACTTATCTTTTGGAAGACGGGAAAGCATAACTCCGAATCTAAAAGGTCGTTTCATAACTTGTAATAGTAAGGTAAATTCTAAAACCTTTCCGTAAGGCACAAAGGATCTATAAGAGCAAAAAATAGCTAACCTTACTTCTAAATTTTGAGGGAATAGAAAAGTTAGAGAAAGATGGGTTAGTATTAAGTGGAAGTTTCTTTTTAATGTATAATACTGTCTACTTTAGATGACTTCTACTGTTTAACGTCTGTTAGAGAGGACTTATATTTTTCAGAACAGTCTCCTTTCGTCAGAGTTAAGGAGCGATCCTCCTTTGAAGTATTCCCTTGGGTCTCTTTCTAATAGCCTAGTTCCTCGTTGACTAGTATAACGTTCATCTCAGTCAGTGAAGGACATTTCTCAATTATCGTTGTAACTCTGCATATTCTATCTGGGCTATCGCAATCGTTACATACGCCAGTTATCGCGCAAGGCGTCTTCAAGCCTATCCTCTTTGCATTGAGGGGAGCGGCAATATTCCTTATTCTATCCAGCGCCTCGTTTACATCTGAAACTATCTTATTGATGCCAACTACTACGATGACCTTCTTAGGTCCAAATATCATCGCAGAGACTCTATTTCCAGTCATGTCTTTATTAACGAGTTTCCCATCCCTGGTAACGGCGTTGCTACTAGTCAGGAAGACCTCCGCTTTCACCTCCTCATTTAGAGCCTCTGAGAACTCTTTGGGAGATAAACCCTTAATCCAATGCTGGAAAATCTTATTCCCTCTCTCTTCAAGAGCCTCCAGCAATCCTATCTCTCGAATCGTTATAGAACCTCCCACGCCAATGGACTCTTCAGGCGAAATCAACTTTAAGACAGTATCCTTCGCCTCTTCCTTGCCTTTGGCAAAGAAAACTCTGAATCCGTTTTTACTTAATGCTGTAAGTGTCTCTTCCAGAACTTTGTCTCTCCTCAACATAAGTGGAGCCTCTTCTTATCCAGTAATGATCTCTACTTTTCTTTTTGTGAAGGAAAAAGGTTTGGGTGGTGGAGGTTCTATAGAGATACCGCGGTGTGGGTTCGTTCTACTCCTTCTATCTCCTGGACTTCTGCAATTATACTTTTCAGCTCTTCGTGGTCTTTGAATTCTGCGTAGGCGATAACATCGTAGAGCCCTGTTACAGCGTGAGCCATCTTCACTCCTTCCAGTTGTGAGATCGTCTCAACAACCTTCCAAGCCTTCCCCATCTTCGTCTGTATCATTAAATACGCGCTTATAACCATCTAATCCACCAGAAAGTTACATCTCCTTACCCTTTCCTATTACCTATTTAAACGAAAAACTTTTTCGCTAGTTAAACTAAATCCTCAAGACTAAAAAGTTTCGCCGCGTTTCTAGTTGTCGTCTCTGCCACGGTCTCTGGCTTTAAATTTTTAAGTTCAGCGACTGCCTTTAAACTTTTGTTCAGATAAGCCGGCTCTGAAATTAGATCATGATACTTGACAGGTGAATCTGTTTCGAGAAGTATCCTATCGATAGGTGTGTGGCGTATCGCTTTCTGGTGATAAATGCTGTATTCAGCTGCTGGAGAAGCCGATATGTAGTAACCTTCCTTCAACAACTCTTTAAGGACGGTGAGCGAACCACTGAACCAGTGAAATACGGCTTTTTCAATGCCACTATTTCTGACCATCTCCAGACACTCCTTCCACGCTCCTCGACTGTGTATGAGGAGGGGCTTATTAGAGCAACTGGCTAATTCTATGAATCTTTCAAAAACCTTCTGCTGCATCACTTTGAAGCCTTCATTCTTTTTTAGTCCTCTCAACCAATAATCCAGACCAACCTCGCCGACGCCTACTGCCGCATCCAAGTTTTCTTCGATAAACTTCAACGTGAACTCCGCGTTCTCAGACTGTAAGTCCCAAGGGTGAAGGCCTAAGGCTGGAAGCACTTTGGGATTATCCCTATAGACTTCCGAGATCCTCAACGTTTTCTTACAGGATTCTAGATTCGTGCTAACGGCTACTATAATTTTGATGCCTGATCTTCCGGCCCTCTTCAGGGCCCCTTCTAAATCTTCAATTTGGTCCAGATGTGCATGGGTATCGACGAGTTCCATTTTAACCATAAATCTTTATTGAGCTCTATAGAATTTAAATCCTCTAGGAGAAATCAGTACATCCTATGTAATCGTAGAAAGGTATTCCCTTTCTAGAAGGAGGCGCTTTCCCGCCACTCTTATGTTACTGTGAGAAATCTCCTCTCAGTCACAAATAGGTTAATACTAAGTGTAAGTTTTACTTATAGTTGAAGTATCTCCAGAGTTGCAACCCTATGCGGAGTATTAAATTGACGTTACCGTTACCACACCTTGACGATTATGAGGAAAGAATCTTAGAGGAGGTCATCTCTTCAAATGGTGGAATCTTCAGAACAGAACTCAGACTTAGAATGGGTGGAAGTAATACTACCTTCATAAAGAAGATCTCAAACCTCAAGAAGAAAGGAATCTTAGAGGAGACAAAAGAACGGCCGGTTGGAGATGGAAGATTAAAGACTTTCTATAGACTAACAGAATTCGCTATATACCTATTCGGTTTAAAGAAAGTTCTTGATACAAACAATTGGTTCACAGCAAGTCATAAAGTGGAGTTATTTCCAGAGTTCAGGGGTCTCTTCCAGACGTTATCTGTGGAAGACTTGAGTATTTACGGGAAGCCGGATATGGAGAGCCGACACTTAATTCTCGAGACGTTTCTGGCAACCAGTAAGAAACCTGAACTAGAAAATAGAGAGTTGAAGGAGTTGTTGATCATGTGTAGCGCTTTCCTCCAGAACCTCCTAGTTGATAAACTTCACACTAGATTTAGAGACCGCTTGGAGGGTTACTTGATCTTCCATTATAAGCTATACAAACCAAACGAGCAGTACAGAGCCCTCGCAGAGCATATTACAAACTACATGAAGACTGAAAATCCCTTGACACAACATAAGAGCGCCAGCGATATCATAGAGTTAATCATAAACTACCCAAAACTTTCTGTGCCCTTCACGATGATGGCTTTGAAGATCGCTCTCTCAATGAGGTTCAGTAAGGAAGCCAAGTCTCTACTTCGAGCCTTCAAGTCTTACAGGAAGAAAGAGGAACCTATCCAACTTACCCGTATTCAACTAGTCATCTCCGCCCTCAATATCTACAAAAAACTTTACGATACCTTTAGAGAAAAAGTGCTGAGTTTAAGTGAACAATTAGAATTAGAAGTGTGAGTCTTTATTACGCAGGAGTGAGCATTCGATTATCTACTGAAAGAGCGTTTATAATACTCATAATTGAGAAGTAGACCTCGTCTATACTCCAGTTCTTTCCCCAGTCACAGTAGACTTGGAACGTTCCAAGCTCCTTCATAGAATAGTAGACTACTATGGAAAGGGTTCTCTCTACCATTTTAAATTCGATCTCGGCGTGGAGTCTCTTCGCTACTTCAATAACCGCCTGTGCGACTAATCGCAGTCGCCCCCTTATTTCAGGTCTCTTGGAGAAATAAACCGTAAACCGGTTACTTTTCATGTTTAACAAGACATTTCCGTAATAAGTGTGTTTACAGTTCTATCTAAAATTCGTGTTACCATTTACACTATCGACTTGGGGACGGATTGAAAGAGAATCTTTTTCAAAGGTTGAACAGTTCCGCTGCGTTTCCTCCAAGAATCAACTTCATGTCCTCCGACTCAATGAAGTTGCAGTGTTTACTGAGCCAATCGAGAGATTGACGGTATGTACAGTTTCTTTCTACACATGGCATGTCAGAGCCCCATAATAGTTTCTCTGGTCCAAGTTCTTGGTAAATCTCCTTCAAGGGTTGCCTAACTTCTGAATAAGGGTACTCCATATCCGCCACCATAATATGGAAGAGCACCTCGAGCTCTACATTCTGAAGAGGTCGGCGTAGACGCCATATCTTCAATCCCTCCATTCTTCTACAAACCTCGCCCCCAAGAGATAATTCTACACTATCAAAGCCTTGCAGAGGCTGTAGAGTTACCCGTCATGGCCTACCATGTTCCAGTATTAACAGATGTGAGCATAGACTTCGATATCTTGACTCGTCTTGCCGATATATCCAACTTTGTGGGTCTAAAGTACTCTGATTATAACCTTTACGAATTGAGTAGATTCCTCAAGTTGAAAGGGGGAAAATTTATAGTATTAGAGGGAAACGATGAGGTTCTTTTACCGGCTTTATTAGTTGGTGCCCATGGCGGCGTCGGTATGTCCTACTCCCTTATGCCTGAACTTTATGAAAAGATATACCTTGCCCATAAGGCGGGAGAGTATGAAAAGGCTAAGATTTACCAGCGTAAAATAAATCAAGTGATCGAAGTACTGGATCGATACGGTTTGGCCGGTTATAAGTTAACTATGAAGTGGTTAGGAGTAGACTGTGGTGAACCACGATTACCCCTTCGCAGACTCTCTAGTGAGGAAATAGAAAGATTAAAGGAAGAACTCAACGAAATAGACTTTAAAAATATATTAAACAGAGAGGAATAACTCTCAATACATAAAAATCTGTGTCTTATAAGTTTTAAATTTGTAAAAAAGACTCCTAATTTCTTTTATGTTAGACATAAATGTTTACAATGTCTTTATCTCCTAGTAGATGGGAGATTAATGTTAAATATGCAATTATCACAACTTAGTAATTCCAAAGAAAGGGTGGTGATATCTTGCCTAGTCAGATGATCGACACCCTTAAACTACTCAAACTCACCATGGGAAATCACTTTTCTAGAGGTATTTTACGTATAGGACTGAAACCTTGCCCTTTTAACGGAACCACGGAAATAGAGCATGCGTTAGCTATATACTCCGGTCAATCACATAGCGCAGGCATTTCCTGCGCGATGTACTCAAGCCTAATAAGTGCAATCCTCAGAGCAAGCTCATCAATTTTTGATGTTAATCCGGAGGAGCTTAAAGATTATCTAAAAGATAGAACAACGCGTAGGGGACTCGTCAGCGTCCTCCGTGGGATAGCGAATTATGGAATAACAAAACCCCAAATATTGGACGCCCCTTTCTTAGTTGTGTGGAATTACACGAACGCTTGTAACCTTAAATGTAAGCATTGTTACCAGAATGCTGGTAAACAAACGTCAGATGAGTTGACTCTAAAGCAGAAGTTGAAGGTTGTAGATGAGCTCGACGAGGCAGGTATCGTAGCCTTAGCTTTCTCCGGCGGAGAGCCTCTAATTAAAAGAGATTTCTTTGAGGTCGCTAAGAGGGTGAATGAGCGGGGGATCTTCATAGCCATAGCCACAAACGGCACATTAATAACTAAGGATATGGCGAGGAAGTTGAAGGAAGTCGGCGTCGGCTACATTGAGGTAAGTCTAGACTCAACGAATCCTAAGGTCCATGATGAATTTCGAGGGGTCCCTGGAGCCTTCGAGAGGACGATTAAAGGAATAAAGAATTGCGTAGCCGAGGGCTTGTATACTTGTATAGCGACAACATTCACAAAGATAAACTTGAATGAAGAACTCCCTATAGTGGAGTTGGGCAAGAAACTAGGCGTTAAGAGATGCCTCTTCTTCAATTTCATCCCTGAAGGCCGTGGACAGGATATCGTTCAATTCGATCCTACGCCTGAAGAAAGGGAAAAATTCCTGCAGACGATGGTCTACAGGTCTCTGGAAGGAGGAATTGAAGTCCTCAGTACCGCGCCTCAACTCGCTAGAGTTGCGTTACAGATCTCTGAAGGAAAAGTAGTGGCCCCAACCCACTTTTACGCCGGGGAAGCTGTTAAGGGACTGGATATCCTAGCGGAGTTCATCGGAGGCTGTGGAGCAGGTAGACTATACTGCGCAATACAACCTAATGGTGATGTGTCCCCTTGCGTGTTCATGCATTCTAAGATCGTTGGAAACATCCTAAGAGAACCGTTCCTAGAGATATGGCGCAACAACAAGGAACTCCGGATGTTAAGGGACAGAGACCTCTTGAAGGGAAACTGTGGCAAATGCAGTTACAAGTATATTTGTGGTGGTTGTAGGGCTAGAGCCCTCGCTTATACCGGGGACCTCATGGGTCCAGATCCGGGATGTATAAATAATATAGAATATTATGAGAGGTTTGTGAAGGAGCTCGCCGCTAAACCGTTACACTAAAGAAGGTACTTGGTCTCCGTAGGTTTCTCGTACTCTAAAATTTCCTTTTCTTCAAAGATTACTTTCATCTCTCTAAGAGCGTTTTCATGGCTGTCAGCAGCGTGAATGATATTTCTTTCTGTAATCAAAGCAAAGTCGCCCCTTATAGTTCCCGGTTGAGCCTCCGCCGGGTTCGTCTTGCCTATCATGCTTCTTAGAACCGCAATTGCATTGGGTCCTTCAATTACCATAGCTAGGATAGGCCCTGAAGTTACGTGATTTACAAGAGATTCATAGAAGGGTTTCCCTTTATGGACACTGTAAATTTTCTCAGCTTGATCCTTCGTGAGACGGAGAAGTTTCATAGCGACTATGTTTAATCCCTTCCGTTCTATTCTTGTGAGTATCGCGCCTATCAATCCTCTCATAACGGCCTCGGGCTTTAGGAAAGTGAAGGTTCTTTCTTTCATCCCCTTCCCTTCTCTTCCTTTCCGAAGTATTCAGTCCATGGAAGTTTACGTGAATCCCTACGGAACTTTATTGAACTCTTTCTACACTTTTTCGAGCAGAACCACAGTATGGTCCCGTCATTCTTTACATGCATGATTCCGGTTCCTGGAGGGAACTCCTGTCCACAGAAGGAACATCTGCGTACTCTGGGCATAAGTCTCCCTTCTTGATTCATCTTATTTTCTTCGCTTCCCGCTCTGTCTCCCGAAGCATTAGAATGTCTCCTAAGCGGACTGGACCTTTAACGTTTCGGGTTATGATGCGGCCTTTATCCCTTCCTTCCAGTATTCGAACTCTAACTTGTGATATTTCACCTGTAACTCCAGTTCTCCCTATTATCTGTATAACTTCCGCAGGCGTTAGCTCCTCGGCTTCGCTCACTCTCCGCCGCTCCCTTTCAGAACTTCAACACGCTTTATAATATCCTTCACCAAGTCAGATGCTTCACCGGGTTCGATTATACAGGCAGCTGAGGCGTATACGTCGATGCCTGCCGCGTTTCCTAATTTAGTTTTGTCTGGAACGAAGACATAGGGTGTCTTTCTTTCTTCACATAATAGGGGTAGATGAGCGACTATCTCTGGCGGTTCCACGTCCTCCGCTATTAAAACTAATTTGGCTTGTCCCCTCTCAATCGCTTTTGTAGTCTCGTTGGTCCCTTTGCGGATTGCTCCTGTTTCTCTGGCTATTTGTAGGGCCTCATAGGCTGCATCCGCAACTTCTTTCGGCGTCTCGTACTTCACATAGAAAGGTCTTGACATAAGCCTCCTCCCTTCAAGCGTTGACTTTTATCCACAGAACGGACTTATGAATCTTTCTCCATTAAGGAAGCGCGAGCTCCTAAGATTAAAAATTTTTCTATCCTATCGCGTTCTTCAATTTAACGATGAGTATAGTAAACGGTCAAGTCCTCGCCGATTTTGTCAACTCGCACAAAACCGAATCTTTCGAATTGGACTATATCGTCTACTCTTAACTCTCTGCAGGAGTCCTCTGCTACACCCTTTAAAACCGAACCATCAGTCATTACAGAGTTACACGGAATTCCAGTTCCTTTTGGGAGCCAATGAATCAGAGGCATTTTACCCTTCTTCGCCTCCTCGTAACCTTCACTGCGAAAACTCGCCTCAATAATGGTCTCCCCAACAGATTCGACTTTTATGTTAAAGAGGCCAATCAGTCTAACATCTGCTTCCTCTTTCAGTATTTTTAGATCGCCCTTTGAGACCAATAGGTACACTTTTCCATCTTCCAGTTTTACTTGGAATTTTCTGAATCCTCTCTCCCTAAAATCTGGATGTAGGGGAAGTTCTGGTGTGTAAGCTTCCTCTACATCTCTTACTATAAGTTCTACGGGTTCTGGAATGAAGAAGTAGCGGTTCGCTATAGGATCTATAAGTTTCCTGTTGATGGCGTAAAGGTTCTTCCAGCTTAAAGTCACGTCTACGGGCTTCGGACCAACCGTTAATATAAGCTCACGTATAGCCTCAGGTCTTATCCCTCTCCTCCTAAGCGCCATGAAGGTTGCAAGTCTTGGGTCATCCCATCCCTTGTAGAGTCCTTCCTTAACTCCCTTCACAATTAGGGATTTACTTAATGAAGCCCTTGTGATCTTTAAGCGACCGTAATGTATGGCTTCTGGATACTGCCATCCTAAATGCCTATAGAGGTATGTCTGGCGGATCTGGTTTGTGAGGTGCTCCTTACCTCTTATTATATGGGTGATTTTCAGAAGATGGTCGTCGATGCCGCATGCGAAGTTGTAGAGGGGCCAGACCCGATATTTATCTCCAACTCTAGGATGCGGATGCTTCTTGGTGTCGATTATCCTCAAGGCGGGCCAATCACGGACAGCTGGATTCGGGTGCTCCATATCGGTCTTAACCCTTACAACAGCCTCTCCCTCGCCATAGGAGCCATCTAACATCCACCTCCACCGCCTCAAATTTTCATCAGCATCTAGATCTCGACATGGACAAGGAAGACCCGCTCTCACCTTCTTCTGGAAGACCTCACGTTTGCATGTACAGATATAGGCGTTTTCCTCTTCAAGCAATTTTTCAGCGTATTTGTAGTAGAGTTCTATTCTATCACTTTGGATATACTCGGCGTCTGGTTTGCAACCGAGCCATTCAAGGTCTCGACGAATGTAATCGTAGAATTGTAGGGCGGACTTCTTCAATCTAGGATCCGTATCTTCGAAGCGGAGGATGAATTTTCCCTTGTACATTCTAGCGTACTCGTGGCTGAGGATTATGGCTCTAGCGGAGCCTAAATGAAGGACGCAGTCGGGGTTCGGCGAGAAACGAGTTCTGACCTCAGCATACTTATCTGCATTCGGCAACGGCGGGAGAGCAGGCTCTTCTTCAATCTCCCTCTCCGGAGCTTCGGTTATAAGTTCAAGTTCTTCAAGAGCCTTCCTCTGCTCCTCCAAGGTTAGTCTATTAACTTCTTCAACTACTTCCTCCACTAAGGGCAGAACTTCCCGCATTACCGCTTTTAGTTCAGGCTTCTCTGCCAATAATCTGCCAATTACAGGCTTCTTCTGCGCTTTTCCCTCGTATTTATACGCGTTTTGAAGAGCTATTTTCCTTATTAGCTCTTTAATTTCTTCTTGGCGCAATTAGTCGACCCGCTATCCTAGCCTTTAGAATTTCCTTTCCACTATAAACTCGGCGAATTCTACTAGGTCTCTCTTAGCCTCTTTATCGGGGAATATCTCTAGACTTTCTATGGCTTTATTTATGTAATCCTCAGCCTTCCCCATGACATAGTCGATAGAGCCTAAGGAACGGATTATCTCGATCACTTCTCTCACTTGAGTTTGAGAAGCGGAGTTATCTCCCAAGGTCTTCAGTATCCTCTTCTTCTGGTCTTCCGAAGAGTTCTTCAAGGCGTGAATTACTATAAGAGTCATCTTTCCCTCTCTGATGTCTCCACCAACCGATTTACCAACCACTTTTTCATCCGCCACTAAACCTAATTCATCATCTACGAGCTGAAAAGCCAAACCTGCGTAATATCCAAACCTTGAAAGATGCTTAACTTCTCTCTCCGATCCCCCGCCTGCTATGGCGCCAGCCTTTGCGGAGGCTTCCCACAAAGCAGCTGTCTTTCCCCCAATCATCTTGAAATAATCCTCTTCTGAGACAGCCCTACGACTCTCGAATTCCATATCATACGCTTGTCCCTTACAGATAGATATGCTTGCTTCCGTGACGGTTTGTAAAATCTTCAGTATCCTCCCTTCGTCCACCTTCTTTGGATCTACGAATTTGACTATCGTCTCGAAGACCTTCGCAAATAATAGGTCTCCTGCTAGAATGGCTGTCGACGTGTCCCATTGACGATGAACGGATACTACTCCCCTTCTAAAGTCGCCTTTATCCATTATATCATCATGGATCAAAGTGAAAGTGTGCAATAGTTCTAATGCCGCTGCTACCGGAACAGCCTCCTCCTCTTCACCACCAACTAGACTGCATGCTTTGAGCGCAACGTAAGGTCTCCCTCTCTTCCCGCCAGCATCTATCAAGTGTTTAGCAGCTTTGAAGAGCTCTGTGGGCTCTTCCTTAATGTTCACAACCTCGCTGATGAAGGCATCTATTCTTTTTCGCGTCTCCTCCAACTTAGCCATAAGTTCCTTCATTTCTCCGCCTCGCGTAACTCTCAACTTCAAATCCTCTAATTCCAAGCCACTCCCTTGTCTCGCCTGTGATGACTACAGGAGCCTCTTTAAGCTCTTTAACGTTAGATGACCCAACTAGGAACATGGCATTTCTTAACTCTTGGGTAATAAACGTAACCATACGCTTAAGATCAGCCTTCCCCCTCATGGCTTCCACCAAGAATGCATATCCGAAACCCGCCATCTCAGCCCCTAATGCGAGGGCCTTCGCAGCATCTAATCCACTCCTAAGCCCTCCTGAAGCTATCACTGGTATTTTGACTGTCTGGACGACTTCAACCAGACTTACCACAGTGGGGATTCCCCAATCCCAAAAAATCTCGCCGAGCCTCTCTCTCAAGGAGTCGCCAGCTTTACCTGCGCGGTAATATTCGACGGCGGCCCAACTTGTCCCTCCGACACCGGCTACATCTATACAGGCAACACCGCTTTCCTCTAAGAGTTTAGCCACTTCCCCCGATATGCCCGCTCCCGTCTCTTTAACTATGACTGGAACATCCAACGCCTCCACTACCTCCGCGATCTTCTTCTTCACGCCACCGTAAGTAGTTTCACCCTCAGGCTGAGTAGCTTCCTGGAGGGCGTTTAGATGTATCGCTAAGGCATCCGCCTCTATCATCTCCACTGCCTTCAGCACCTCTTTCGGTCCATATCCCTTGACCAGTTGAGGGGCTCCGATGTTTGCGATGAGAAAGGTTGAGGGAGCTTTCTCCCTCACTACCTTGAAGGTCTCTTCCAATTTCGGATTTTCTATAGCAGCCCTCTGACTACCGACACCCATTCCTATCCCCATTTCTTCAGCCACCTCGGCTAATGTAGCATTAATCTTTGTAGCTTCTTTGGTTCCTCCAGTCATAGCCTCTATTAGGATAGGTGCTGAGAGACGATGCCCCAGGATGCTAGTTCTGATGTCCACTTTTTCCCTGTTAATTTCGGGTAGAGCCTTATGGATTAGGTGGACATCTTCAAATCCCGTCTTCAATCCTCGTGCTTGAACATCCTTCTCTAAGCAGATATGGATATGCTCAAACTTTCGGTTTTCCGTAACCAAGTTACAGATCAACTCCCCTTAATAATAGTCCCGACTTCCTCATCACCAATCAGAGCTTTATAGACGTTTTCAGGCTTCAAAGCATTCGTTATAACCACACGAATACCCTTCTCTATTGCTGGTATAAGCTCTCTCACTTTACCCCACATTCCCCCCGTAACGTCAACAGATCTAGATCCACTGAAACCTTTCATGACATCTCTAAGCCCCTTTAGATCTATCTCCCTCAAGAGTCTTGCTGAAGGGAACAACTTCGGGTCTTCGGTGTAAAGACCGTCCACGTCAACCCCGAATATCATCTTCTCCGCTTCGAATCTGAGGGCCAAGTGGACAGTGATCTGATCACCCGAAAGGATTGTGAATCCGAGGGAGGAATCTAGTACGGCATCGCCGTACAGGACAGGAACAAAGCCCGTATCTAACAGGCCTACGAGTGTCTTCTCCATTAGAGATTCTATTCGACCGTTGTTTGTGATCGTAAGGGATGAGGTAGGTATACTAACTGCGGCTATACCCTGCTCTATCAAGGCTTCTATGACCAATCTGTTGAGGTTAACCATGGATTGATGGGTCTTCGCGAAGCCTATGAGTTGCCGTTTCTCCCTGTATCCCTTCGCTATGTTGTATTCGTGGGCTAAGGGATGCCCGAAGGATCCTCCTCCATGGATTACTAAGAGGGTTTCAGGTTTAGCTCTCGAAATTTCCTCAGCTAATCTCCGGATGACCTGAGGGTTAGGCGTGTAGGGCTTATCCTTTATGGTTATGACGGAACCGCCGAGTTTTAGTATTAATGGTTTACTCTTCAATACGGACTCCTTCATCTGTTTTTTCCGCTATGTAGGCTCTTCCTCCAGCTTCTTCGATAGCCTTCACCACCCCTTCGATCTTTTCTGGAACTGTTAGAGCTATCATGCATCCACCTCCTCCAGCTCCTGTCAGCTTTGAGCCTAAAGCGCCGAATTTTCTAGCGGCGTATACTAGTTTCTCGATTTTCTCGTGGGAAACCCCGATGGCGGAGAGTAGACCATGATTGATGCTCATCAACTCTCCAAGCCTATATAGGTCGGAAGTCTCCAAAGCCTCTACGGCTTCTTGAACGATTAATCGTCCTACTTTAAAGATGTTCCCAGTTATGTGAGGGTACCTCCTTAGTACCTCATTTACGATAGTCACCATCTTACCCGTAGACCGTTCAACTCCGACGTCTCCGATTACAAGGGGCAGTTCTCCTTTAACTGGAATCTTTTTGAATCCCTCCTTCATCGAGAATAGGAGGACTCCGCCGAAAGTAGTTATCGCAGGGTCGATTCCCGAAGGTTTTCCGTGTATTAGTCGTTCAGCCTCTAGTGAAATTTGGGAGGTCTCCTCCTTTGTAAGTGTATCCCCAAAGAGGTGGTTGACGGCTGCAGCCGTCGCGGAGGCCACAGCTGCGGAGGAGCCTAATCCAGCAGCTACAGGAAGCTCAGATCTTACTTCAATGCTTAAACCTACGCTTTGGTTGAGCTTCTGCAGGGTTCTCTCCGCCGCTAACTTAATGGGTTCAAGTTTCACTGAGGCTTCGACTCCACCTTCTTCAGGAATAAAAACGTCTTCTTTGAAGGTTCCGGAGGCTCTCAGGTCCTTAGACTTCAAATAGAAGAAGCCTTCATTATTTGCTCTAACTTTGACGTATACGCGCATGTTTATGGCACAGACAATGGCGGGTTCTCCGTGGACGACAAAGTGTTCTCCGAAGAGGATGACTTTTCCGGGGGCGGAAGCCGTGGCCTCCAAGTTTCTCCACCGTTATTTGCTTATGGTAATGGATGCGTAACCTACTACTGCTGAGTAGTCTCCTGTTATGTCTCCTGAGGTCTTATATTGTAGAAGTTCCGCTCTTACAGCGCCTAACCTTTTAGAGGCTACAATCGCTGCTGCCGTGGGACCGTAACCGCACATAGAGACTCCTAATCCCTCAACTCTCCTGTAAAGTTCGTCTTCATCTAATTTCGTTATGGCTTCTATGACAGTCCTATCCTTTCTTTCAGCAGTCTTCTGGTTTTCGTAGTGGGTCATGTCGGTTGAAGCTATAAGGAGAATATTTCGTTTAGAGACTGCTTCCGCGATGTTTTCCCCAACCTCTCGAGAGGACTCTAAATCTTGCATCCGGAAGCATATGGGTATAAACTTGAAGGAGGAGCCGAAGAGATACTGTAAGAAGGGAAGTTGAACCTCGATGGAGTGTTCAAACTTATGAGCGTAATCATCGACGTCGATGATCTCTGAAACCCCGAGGATTCGTTTCGCCAGCTCCGTGTCGATTTCGACGTCTCCAAGGGGAGTTCTCCAGACTCCTTCGCTCATCATCGATATGGCGCTGCCGAGACCGGTATGGTTCGGACCCATGATAATAACCGTGTCGGGTTTACCTTCTAGAGATAACTGATAGTAGGCGTGGGCTGCGACCGGACCGGAGTACATGTAGCCTGCATGGGGGCAGACTAATGCGACCAGCCGCTCTAGAGGCTTCTCTGGAGTCTCCGGCGTTCTTCCAGGCCCTAAACGGTGAGTGAAGCATTCTGTTATCTGTTTTTGTAAGGCGTTAGGAGAGCCTGCATAGAAAGCCCCCGCTTGACAAGGCAGTCTGACCTTCATCCTCTCCTTCACCTAACGGCACAAATAGAATGACTTACTCAAAGGAACTGTTCTATTTCCTAGTATTTGAAGATTCGGTATACTCTACGTCAAAAGAGGAAATCGGAAGCCGGGTATTAAAGGGAATTAGGCTCGGGTTGTTTACTCTTCACTACTTTGTTGTTCCACTACGAGTTTCATCTCGAAATCTTCTATTGGAACCTCTAGGTCGCCTTCCGGTGGTAAGTCGCCTCTTTCTCTAAGAATCTGCCTTGCCAGTAACCAGTAGATTACAGCGAGGGCTCTCCTTCCCTTATTGTTGGTGGGTATTACTAGGTCTATTCCTTCAAAATCGTTATCTGTGCTACAGAGAGCAACCACCGGCACTCCCAGAGTAGAGGCTTCTTTCACAGCTTGGGAATCTGCTCTCGGATCCGATACTAAAACTACTTGTGGTTCTAGTCTATCTGCGTAGAGTGGATTAGAGAAAGTTCCTGGAATAAACCTCCCTGTTACGGCGGTGGCTCCGATCAGTTCACTGAATTTCTCTGCTGGAAGACGGCTATACAATCTAGCGGCAACCACCACTATTCTAGAGGGGTCAAATCTGGATAGAAACTTGCCTGCAATTCTCACTCTTTCATCTGTCTTCTTAATGTCTAGAACGAATAGACCGTCTGGTCTCACACGGTAAATGAATTTGCTCATATCCTTGGTCTTCATCCTCGTCCCTATGTGGATTCCAGCCGATAGGAGAGTGTCCCTGGGTAGCAACATTCCTTCCTCTTCAGTTTCCTCCTTCACTTCCTCCAACTCTTCTGCTTCCTCACTCATCAGAATTGCCCCCCTTATATCTCAGCTAATTTGGCTTCTTCTCCTAAAAGCTCCTCTATTCTAACGAGCTCATTTAACTTTATCACTCTCTCCCCTCCGACTACACCAGTCTTTATTATCGGAGTCCCAAAGGCTAATGCGAGATGAGCTATGTGGGAATAGGGTGTTTCACCAGATCTATGGGAGACTATTGGAACGTACCCCGCTCTTTTAGCTGTTTTAACTGTTACCCAAGCGTCTGTTAGGGTTCCGATCTGATTGACCTTTATTATGATGCTGTTAGCAGCCTCCATAGCGATGCCTTTCTTCAGCCTTTCGCTATTAGTTACGAACAGATCGTCTCCGCATATCAATCTATCCTTGAAGGCTGCAGTGAGTTCACGGAAGCTCTCGTAATCCTCCTCGTGAAAGGGGTCCTCAACATAGTATACATCGTAATCTTCAATCATTTTCATGACGAAGTCCATCTGTTCTTCTCTTGTTCTCGAAACTCCCGATTTTCTATAAAAGTATCGCTCTTTGTCTGGTTGCCATAGAGTCCCTGCGGCGATATCTAATCCCATCTTACACTCTACATTCATCTCATCCGTTACTTGATCAACAGCCTCCTTAACGACTTCCAATGCTTCTGTATCACTCAAGTTCGTTGTCCAGGCTCCTTCAGCGCCTTTCCCCCCAGAGAATGCGGGGTCCCTCTCTTCTAGAAGAGACCGTATTCTCCTATGTACCGCAAAATTCGCCTCTACGGCTTCGCGGAAGGAGTCTGCTCTAACTGGAATAACGAGCATCTCTTGGATATCTGTTCCTTTACCATGGGTGTGAGCTCCTCCGCCGAGGACGTTTCCTAATGGATGTGGGAGCTCTGTTGCTAGGATCCCCCCGAGGTACTGGAATAATGGTATGCCATAAGAATCAGCTGCCGCCTCGGCTACAGCTATTGATATTGCAAAGGCTGTATTCCCTCCTATTACGTGAAAATCCTCTGTCCCGTCTATCTCATGCAAGAGTTTGTCGATACTCTCTTGTCTATCTGCGTCCATGCCGATTAACTCTGGAACAACCTCTTCCTCTGCCCTCACTATGGCCTCTTCTACACCTCCTTCTGGATACTGAACAACCTCCGACCTACCTCGGCTACTTCCGGAAGGAGCCGCGACTCTACCGAACCCATCCTCGGTTAAAACTTCAACTTCTATTGTGGGATTTCCAAGACTGTTAAAGACCTTCCTTAAAACCACATCCTCTATTACTGTTGACATCTCCACTCTTCTCCACGTGTTAAATTGAGTTGCTTATCTCCTTCCTTTTAGTTTCTTCATAAAATTTCAAGATCTCATCTATAACCTCTACATGTGAAAGTAACATACGGCGACAACAGTATCTATCCACACCTAAATTGTCGAGAACTTTACAGGGGTCTTCCCCAGATTTTACTCTTCTTGCAAAATCTTCCCATTTGTCACCGATCACCTTTCCACAACTAAAACAGCGAATAGGAATTATAAACTTGCATGCCTCCTATGATCCTTCAATACTATTGAACCTCTCAAATTGTGAGAGCATTACCTAAAATTAAACTTTCCCTTTTCATGAAAGTCCGACTGATCTTTCTTATGACAGTTTATTGTTTGTGTATTTGCAAAAATTGTAAATTAGGGATCCATATAAAATAGTTCTTTATTGAGAAGGTGTGTGAAGTGTTGCGTAAGAGAAGATTACTAATGTTGCCTGGTCCAAATGAGACGTATCCTGAGATTCTAGAATCCTTGAGGGAGATGGTTCTCCCACATTATGGACCGGAATGGGAGGAGATATACCTAAAGACCTGTGACGAGATGAAACGGATATTTCTAACCGAAAATGACGTGATCATCTATCCCGGATCCGGTGCTACAACGATAGAAATGGCAGTAGCTAATATAGTTGAAAAAGGAGATAAGGCCATAGTCATCAATAACGGATTCTTCGGTAAATTTCTAGAGGATAGCGTAAGGTCTCATGGAGCCGAAGTAGTAAGTTTGAGACCGGGGATTGGAAAAGGAATAGAACCAGAATCTGTTAGGGAGGCTGTTAAGAAGAATAAAGATGCGAAAGCGATCTTCGTTGTTCAGAATGAAACTTCAACCGGAGTTTTGAACCCAGTAAAAGAGATAGGGGAGATAGCTGGAGAAAACGATAAACTGCTTTTCGTTGATTCCATTTCAGCCCTTGGAGGCATAGAGATGAGAGTAGACAAATGGAACGTAGACCTATGCGTAGGATACGCAAGTAAAGCCCTCGGTTCCATTCCCGTATTAGCGCCTATTTCTATTAGCGAGGACGTCTGGAGCCTAATTGAGAAGAGGAAAGAGCCGGTGAAGCCATACTTCTTAGATCTCTCTAAATGGAAGAGTATGCGGTGGGGAGGGCCTCATCCCGTGACTATGCCTACGACTTCAGTTCTGGCTTTGAGGAAAGCCATAAGCATAGCCCTCAGAGAGGGGCTAGAGAATAGGTTCAAACGCCACCGTATTGCAGGAAAAGCGGCCCGGGAGGGAATAAGAGCGATGGGCCTCAAGGTTCTACCAGAAGAAAGGTACGCCTCTGACACCACTACTGCAGTCTTGACTCCGGATGGGATGGAAAGTAGAATACTAAGTCTCCTCGCAGAGAGATTCAACATAATGATCGGAGGCAGTCTCGGCGACTACTTGAAAGGCAGATTATTGCGTATTGGACATATGGGTCTCACAGCTTCACCTGAATATGTTATTCCCACAATATACGCCCTAGAACAGGTTCTGATGGAAATAGGTGTAAAGGTTGAGGAAGGAGCTGGAGTATCTGCAGCGCTAAAGGTCTTCAATGAGAATTCAACAGAATGGATTAAAGGTCTCTTAACACGATTCCAGTACAGATTCCTACCTGCGAACTAAACCCAAAAGGCAGAGGTCCTAAAGTTTCACCTATAGGACTTCTGCTTCCTAGCTCTGGCGCCTGGCCCTCCAAACTTTTTAGGTTCCTTCCGTCTGGGGTCTCCAGCGAGCATTGTTCGATCATACTGGGTGAAGAGGTTCTGAATATGCGTACTCTTAGTCCACTTAACTAGGGCTCTAGCTATAGCTATTCTCGCTGCCTCGGCCTGCCCCATAAAGCCTCCTCCAGAAACCTTAACCTTTATGTCTATATCTTTCCAAACGTCTTTCCCAACCGTTAAGAGCGGTTCCATAATCTTTTCACGGGCGATCTCAGGTTCATAAATTTCAAGGGGTATGTTGTTTATCCTTATCCTGCCCTTCCCATTTTTAACCGTAGCTCTGGCTATAGCAGTCTTTCTCTTCCCACTCGTTAATAGTATCCTACTAGGTCTAGACATCCTCATTCCTCACCTCTAGGAAACCATCCAACCTCTTTTGCCAAATCTCCAACAGTTATATAGGGGCATCTCAGTTTATCTGCCTTCGCTTCAGGTAAGGTGCACTTCTCAGCGTCCTTAAGAGAATCTGGTAATCCAGAGTAAACCCTAAGCCTCTTCAACGCCTCTCTGCCTCTACTCTTATCTCTAGGCAGCATTCCACGGACTGTTCTCTTAACGATTCTCTCAGGTCTTCTGGGGTGATAAGGTCCCTTTCTGAAGTGTCCTATTTCCAGAAACTTCTTCGCCTCCCCTACTATGTTCTTTCTTCTTCCGGAAATAACTGCCTTTTCAGCGTTTACTATGATAATCCGTTCTCCTTGAAGGAGGCGTTTAGCGGTTATGCTAGCCATACGTCCCAATATGAGACCGGTTGCATCTATGACGCTATCTACATTATCAAACAATAGTCCCTTCACCCGATGATCTTTACGTTCCTTCCTTCCCGATTTTCTTCCATCAACTCAATTATGGAGAGACATCTGCCCTTCGCAGCTACGACCTTCGACTTTGCAGTCTCCGAGAAGGAGAAGGCGGCGACTGTAATGGGGTGAGTAAGTCTCCCAGAACCTAACACTTTTCCAGGCACGAGAACCGTGTCCCCATCTACTGTGTGCCGATTCAACCTACTGATATTAACCGCCACTCTCCTCTTATTTGGCCGTGAGAGGCGTTCAGCAATATCCTTCCATATACGTGCTCCACTATCTTTAGTGTTCTTTCTCAGTAAACGTATAGTTTTGATAAGTTCTGGATTAGTGATTCTCCTCTCTATCCTCTTCCTTCTAGACAAGTTAATTCAACCCTAATCTCTCTAATTCTTTCATGAACTCTTCAGTCTTGTTTTCAAGAACCTTGAAAGCCTCTCGAATAACCCTCTCCGCTGTAAGGGCGCCTGTTGTCTCAACTGATAAGACAAAGGAGTTTCCGTCCCATGAAACTTCCACAGCCGGCGGCTCTTTTGGACAGACATCGACGCAATCCATACACATGGTGCACTCGACTTCGTTCTGAAGGAGGATATCCTTCTTTTCTTTTCTAAAAATCTTCTCAGGGCATATCTGCACGCATTTAGCACAGAGATTACATATTTCACTGTTTATTGTTACCTTCGGAAGGTATCTATAAACACAAAGTGAGACAGGCTGCCACTTAGCATGGTCTTTTCCCCTCCCAAGTTTAGCATAAGCTTCAAGGCGAATTCTCTGCCCAGAACCTATTTTTACTATCGGTATCTTCTCATTCACTGGATGAATATCTGGGTTGTCGGAGATTAGATCTCCCGAGTAAACAGTTTTCACGCCCTCCTCCGTCTCAGCCTCTAACATCAAAGAAACCCGGCATTTGTTACATCCAAATTCACTTTGACAGTCGCATTCTTCTGGAAGGTTATAAGTGTCTAGATCGGTCTTTAGGGGTATTAATCCCAGTCTATGGGCTAGTATTTCATCGTGGAGGACGGAAGTGTTCTCTATGATCACTACATCATCTATCGCCATTGAGGGTACTTCAGCAATTATTATCCTCCTTAGAGTATTCAGTAACTGTGGAGTTGCTCCACGAATTACCATCTTTATCTTCATATCTGTCTTATCTAAAACCTCGATTTCCATGAGCACTTCAACCTCTAGGAATCAACTTAAAGGAGGCACTCGGCTTCCAGAAGAATAGTTTTCCACGAGCCTTTATTACAGGCGTTCCTAGACTCTCCGTCCTCTCCGTCCTCCCTTCCTCCTTGTTCCATCGTGAGGGATAGGCGTAACCTCCTCTATACGTCCTATCCGGAGACCGGTTCGCGCTAGAGCCCTAATCGCGGCTTGAGCTCCTGGTCCTGGCGTTCTGGCACCAGAACCGCCAGGCGCTCTGACTTTTATGTGAATAGAGCCTATCCCCTTATCTTTAAGTATAGA
>CAZOCN010000006.1:0-26292 GCA_964578315.1 uncultured Candidatus Bathyarchaeia archaeon | reverse complement strand
CTTTCAGTGATAATCCCTACCTACAACGAGAAAGAGAACCTACCACTACTATTTTCAGGAATATGTAGCGCTATAGGCAAATACGACTATGAGGTTGTAGTCGTCGACGACAACAGTCCAGATGGCACTGGAGAACTAGCCCGGAGAATCAGTAAGGTATGGCCTCAAGTTAAAGTTCTAATAAGACGGAAGAAGAAGGGGTTAGCCTCAGCTGTTCTCGACGGATTGAAGAAAGCGGAGGGAGATTTCGCCGCTGTAATGGACGCTGATCTCCAACATCCACCAGAGCTTCTGCCGATGATGATTGAGGAGGCTATGAAGGGAGGAGACCTGATCATTGCAAGTCGCTACGTTAAGGGAGGAGGAGTTGAGGGATGGAACATCCTCCGAAGAATAGAGTCGAAAGCAGCGATCAAAATAGCGCATATCACAGTTCCAGTAACAAGGAGAGTAAAGGACCCAATCTCAGGCTACTTCCTCTATCACAGGCAGAAGGTCGATGAAGCAGAGTTGAACCCCATAGGCTACAAGATACTACTAGAGATCCTAGCCAAAGGACACTTCAACAACATAGTGGAAGTCCCCTACACCTTCAAAAGAAGAAGAAAAGGAAGAAGTAAACTCAACTGGAGAGTACAAATAGACTACATTAAACAATTACTCCAAATCATGCATAAATAAGAAAACTGAGGAGCTATTCTAGTTGGAGGTGCCTCTACCTAGAATATCCCAGACAACCTCAACTTTACCCTTCCTTATCCCATAGAATCTGTTGTGACAGTTCACTGTCCCGTCTAGGTATGATGGTATAAGCTCAATCTTATCGCCTATTCTAATTTTTACTGGTTTCTTAATTTCTAGAATTGTGTTCTCCGCGTGTACCTCGTACACTTCTAGACCGTCCTTTCTTGCAACCTCTGGTTTTCCAGAGACTGTACTGATAGACATCAACCCAGCGTCGGTTATGACTCTCTTATCTGAGGGTTTACTGATGACGGTTGAGAGTACACTTAAAGCGCAATCGAATTCTGGAACATGCTTGTGATATTCTGAGTCCATCAGTATGTAGGTTCCAGCCTGCACTTCAGTTACTCCAGGAATTCTACCGCTCACATCGTAAGTTCCAGTAGAACCAGTAGATATCTCTTCAACGCTTATCCCAGCCTTCTCAATCAGACTCTTCGTCTCTACTAGGAGGCCTTCAAGCCTCTCAATCTCCTTCCTCCTCTTTTCCCGTGGCTCCATCCAAGAGACGTGACCCTCAAAACCCATTAAACCCATCAACCTGAGCCCCTTCAACCGTTTAATCGACTTCGCCAACTTAACAGCGGGTTTACCAGGCTCCACGCCACACCGTTTCGACCCCATATGAATGTCAACTAAAACATCCAGCTCCACCCCTTCCCTACGAGCCGCCTTAGACAACTCCTTCGCGTTTTCTAGACTATCCACAGGAACTGAAACATGGGCGTATTTGCTCAAAGCGATAAGGCGCTTGATCTTTGCCGGAGTTACAATCTGATTCGTAACCATAATATCCTTTATTCCAGCAGCCGCCATAACTTCAGCCTCCGCAACCTTCTGGCAGCATATGCCTTTAGCACCCGCATCCAATTGTTTATGGGCGATTACTGGCGTCCGGTGAACCTTCGTGTGAGCTCGAAGTTTCGCCTCCTTCCCCTTGAAGAAGGCAGACATAGTCGATATGTTCTTCTCCATAAGGTCCAGATCGATCAGAAGAGCAGGAGTATCGATTTCCTCTATTTCAATCCCGATTTGATCCATTTCTTATCAAAGGAAGAGTAAGGAGTTTAACCGCAATATATCTTTTAGTTAAAGATGAATCTTACAGTATCCCGACGGCATTCTTTACATACCCACGGTAGTAGTTTCTACCGAGTCTTTGGGCTTTTTGAGAGAGAAAGTATAACTCTTGGAAGAAGAGTTGGGCACTCAAGTGGAGGTTTCTTTTAGTGGGTATTTCCCATATTTCTCCGCTACTTTAATCATCGCTTCGATATTCTTTAATGGCGTTGCCGGGTCGAGGCCGCCACCAGTTGAGAGCCAGAGTCCGCCTCCTTTACCAGCTTTCCTAATGATCCGCAGGCATTCCTTCCCTACTTCAGTAGGTGAAAGTTTTGCGAATATCGGCGGGTGGATATTCCCCATTAAACAGAAGTGAGTTTTAGTTTTACATATGGCTGGATCGTCAGAATATCCGAACTGCCATACTTCAGCGTTGATTTTGTCTACCTCCTCAAGCATGTGACTTACACTTCCCTCGTTATGCCAAACTCGCAGGGCTCTTGGATATTTATTGAACACTTTATTTAGGTAAGGTAGGATGAACTCCTTGAAGAGTTCCTTACCCACCATAGAGGCCATGTGATCGGCGATTACCAGAACTCTGCACTTTCCAACCCTCTCTTCGATGGCTTCGCAGTATTTTAGTAGGAAATCTGTTGCCAGTCTCAGCCATTTATGTATAGTGTCTGGGTTACGACGTAACCATATCAGAAATTTGTCGTAGCCCATGGTTAAGGCTGCGCCTTCAACACACTCGCCTGGGTAGATCCAGCCATCGATGTAGCCATATTCTTCTCTCAGATCTTTTGGATACCATTCATCGAAGTATTCATACCGTTTAAGAAGTTCCCTTGTAACTCCCACTTCATTTGGGTCTGGAACTCCAGATTCGACGAGTTTATCCACGTCTTCAGGCGTCTTGATTGGGTAATCCTTAACCCAAGGTGGTGAATCAGCTAACCATTCAAGGTTAGCGCCGAAGGCTGTGGGTACCGGGGCCATATGCTCGCCATACTCTGGGAACATATGAAGGTTTAATACTTCAGGGAATCTCTTTTGGAAGGCTATCTTAGATTCCAGTTGGAGTTTTACATTCTGGTAGTACTCACGTTCTGAAACGGCACCGTACCTCTTAAGAACAAGACCGTAATTCCATAGGACGACAGGAACCCTATTGGGTTCTTTATGTTCTGCTGCGGCTTTGACGTCTTCCCATACGCTCATGAAGAATTTCACCTTCGAAAATTAATCTCTGAATGAAGTAGGTTAACCCGTGCTGTATTTATTACTTTTACTGGATAAGCTTAGTGATAAAAGAGGAAATTACTTGATCTCCTTTAGTTCTAACAGACTTTGGAAGCACTTCGTCACCGAGAATGTATCACTGACGGTTTTCTACAGATGTTTTATTTAATCTGGACTAGGATTTATTTTAGTGCTATTAAGATTTACGATGGAACTTTGGATTCGTGAGGTAAAGTGTATGCGTCTTTCAGTTAAGGCTTTGTCCATTCTTCTGTTCATCGCCATAGCAGTGATTTCAGCTGTACTACTGGTCTTTCCTGTCTATATCTATAGGATACTTCTATTCTTTATAGAACTCTTCCAGAGTGGAGGGTTGATTTTCTTCTTCATCGCCATGATAGTTCAGGCTCTTGCGCTTCCAATTCCTTCAGAGTTTATATTGATGTGCGGAGGGGCAGCCTTTGGTTTCCTTCAGGCATGTGTAGTGGGATTAACTGGCTCTGTTGTAGCTTCTGCCATATGCTTCTACATATCTAGAATTGGCGGCAGACCCTTAGCGTTGAAGCTGGTCGGGGAGAGGGGGGTTGAGTTTGCGGATAACTGGTTTAATAGATGGGGAAAATGGGCTGTTCTGTTGGGGAGGATGGCACCGGTTATCCCCTTCGATCCCATATCCTACGGGGCGGGATTAACTAGTATGAAATTCAAGGATTTTGTGATCCCCACTAGTATAGGTATGCTACCTAGGGCATTTTTCTATGTTCTCTTGGGGAGCTATTTTGGAGGAACCTTAAGTGATTTGATGCAATATTATAGTTTACACCATGAGTTCCCCCCGGAGTACGCCAGCACCATACTCACATTCAATCTAATTCTTCTGGCTATAGTCATATCCATGGGAACCATCTTACTGGTATATTGGATTCTTATGAAACGTTACCAGAACCACACAGTTCACGAATGACGTTTATAGAACCACTCTATATTTATATTCCCTCAAGGGAAGAATTTTCACTGGGAAGAGTGGATTTTGACTCTTGATAAGATGATTGAGAAGGCACGGAAGCTTCTTGAGAGTGGGAGAGTTGAGAGAATAGGCATCGATAGTTATAATGTGGTCGGTGATCACGGAACTTATCTTGTAGTCCGAGACGCCTCTGGAAGGGTCTCCTGTAACTGTCAAGGTTTCTTGAAGAAAGGGAAATGCTCCCACTCCACGGCGGTAATAATGCTCACTAAACTGAAAAGAATAAGCCGCAAAGAAGATACGTAGTCATCAACGATAAAAACTTAAATATCTGCTAGTTTTTCCAAATAAAACGGCGCCGCAGAGAGAGCTGAGCCGCCGTACGCGATCTAGACGGGCGAGAGCTCAGTTGGTAGAGCAGCGGACCGGCAACGTTTGGTTGCTGGGCTGAAGCTGTTAACCCGAAGGTCGAGGTTAAGTGGGATCCTCCAAAACCGCCTAAATGGTTCGAGTCCATCCGGCGGCGCCAACATAACGACGAATACTTATAGCTGTTTCGCTCTTCTTTGACTCCAGGAAAACTACTGAAGACACTTCAGGAGAGTGTAAACGAGAAAACAGCGTTCCTAGCGGTTAAATCAGCTTAGCTGTCACTGACATATACAGAATAAGCCATAATTACAAAATCTCATATTACAGACAAAATAATAGGTCTATGTAAAGAATCTCTCAAAAGCTGTTTAAGAGCAGTTACCTACTGAAGGTATACGCGTAAATTCAACGATCCCGAGTTAAACCTACTGGGTAAAAACCTAACAACACACTAGAACCTTCTTGTACGCTCACGCTCGTGATAGAGAGCTACGATAGTCTTTATGGCGTCACTTCGGCTTTTGAAACGACCTTCAGCAACCCACTTGTTAATTTCTTCCATAAGCTTGTCAGGTATTCTGACTTGGACCTGAACCAAACAGCTTTCACCAAAAGTAAAAATAAACGTTTACACTCTCATAGATTAATCGATTACTATAACTTATTTTTGATCTTGATCAGGGTGAGTGAGAGCCTTCGATCGATCGGGAATCTGAGCTTTGCAATTTTTGACTCATAAATAAAAGTTCGAGAAGTTTTGCGAGTTTAGAGTCTCTCCATCTAGTTATTTCTTTCACGCTTTTCGTTTGGACAATTTCCAATTGATTTACACCCTCGATCACCTTTCTTGCAGCTTCTTGCGGAATGGATGTCCACGTTTCCATAGTCTTCCAACATGATGAGAAGGAGGGGCCGATATGCTCGATAAAATACTTTATCCCTCCTTGTCCACCACCTAAATGATAAGTCAAGAACGGCCCCATTAAAGCCCAACGGATACCAAGTCCAGCCCACATGACTTTATCAATATCTTCAACGGAAACGATTTCTTTATCTACAAGATTGATAGCTTCTCTCCATAGTGCTGCAGCTAATCTATTGACCACGTAACCTTGCACTTCCTTTTTTAGTATCACAGGAATCTTCCCTATCTTTCGCATGAAGTTATATGTACGTTGGATCGTTTCGGGGGAGGTACTTTCACCTGGAACCAACTCCACTAGAGGTATGAGGTGGGGCGGATTCAGTGGATGAGCAATTATACACCTCCCCGGTTTTCTCGTCACCTTTTGAATCTCGGTTATGAGGAGTCCTGAAGAACTGCTCGCGAGAATGACATCCTCCGAGGTCGCCGCGTCCATTTCTTTGAAGACGGGCTTTTTTACTTTATAACTCTCAGAAACCGATTCCTGCACATAGTCTACATCACTCACAGCTTCGGTTACGTTTGTAGTAGTCTCCACTTCTTCAAGTCTCGATTTAACAGCCTCTTCTTCTATGAGACCCCTTTCAGCGAGAAAACTTATATTTAACTTTATGCGTTTAAGCGCTTTCGCAAGAAGTTCTTCCTTTTTATCACATAAACAAACATTAAAGCCTTTTGTTATAAATAATGTTGCCCAACTATGACCTATAAGACCCGAGCCAACGCATGCGATCTTCCTAATTCGATTTCTATCTTTCATTTATATGCTCAACTCTAGCAAATTTGATCAGAACCTCTACTAATCCATTCGATCAATAGAAAATTTGTTAAACCTTGTTAGGTTTTAAGTTTTTGGAAATACTATTTTAGGGATGACAACGATATGTTCAAAAGAGGAAAATGGGAAAAACCAAATAGCCAAAGTTTGAATTTTCAATTATTTTACTTAAAATTATTTAGCCTTCTTGAGATTTAGTATATTAATATCGACTTACCTTTCGAATAACCCGCCTATTGTATTAGTGGGGAAGAGATATATTTCGTCGATCATCTAGGGTTTTCTAATTTATGAGGCATCGGATCGATATGATCGATCATAGGCTCACCATTAACCGAGTAAAATTCGTCCAGTGGCGCCGTGACATAGTCTCTTTCTATTCATGTTTTATTATAATAGCGAAGATTCCAAGTGCGATGAAAATTATGCCGAAGAAGATGGCGAAGGAGTAGCTTAAGGTGTCTATTGATTCTGTTGTGTGAGGCATGTAGATGACTATGGCACCTACTATTATGAGTATTATACCGAAGAGTTTTTCCATGAATGTTAGACCTGCTGGGATTTCACTCATCTGTCACACCTTGGGAGCAATCTTCTATTTTTTGGAGGATCTTACTTAAACACTTAACGGAATAAAAGAGAGTTTAGGCTGTCTCTTCAAGTTTTGCTGGCAGGTACTCGTCTACGATATAGGTGAGACCGTATCTACTGAAGGCCTCTTGCTCGGCTTTCTTTCTAATCTTGAGGAAGGTCTTGATCTCTCTCTGCCAGAGTTCTCCTTTATACCTCGGATCTCTCATAAGTTCATGGAGCCTCTTCACGTCTATATCCGTTAGTTTATCACTCGGCAACTTGTAATCAACTATGTCGGTAGCCCAGACCCCTGACCATTTTGCATCTGGAGTAGTCAGGTCTCTTAGGTGAGCAGCATTCGCTGATCCCGAGATAAGAACCATAGCGATATGCATACCCCAGGGATCTCCGTCGGTGAATATGTAAACTGGAAGCTCTAACTCGCGGTTTAGCCTCTTTATAAAATGTCTTGTTGCACGAGGCGCTTGTCCTCCTAGAAGAATGAGGAGGGCGTTAAATTTCTTGTAGACTCTCTCCTCGATGAAACGAGTGAAGAGACCGCCTTTCTCAATGGCGATGATCTTATCAGCACTGGTTTTTACGAATTCGGATGTTGTTAATGCTGGACCTATCATGACTCCGTCGGGATGCGAAGATAGGTTTAGGCGGTTCCCTTCATATCCTGGGACGGTGTATTCTATTGTTAGATCGCCGAAGACGGCTGAGCGCTCTTCTGGGTAGACGTTGAAGTCTTCCCTTGAGAAGCCGATGGCGGTTTCCAAGTCCGTGATTATGTTGTTTGATTCTGGTTGATCTTTGAAGGACATATCGTAGGCTTGGGCTGAGTAGAAGACGTCTCTTAATGTGCTTGTTTTTCGTTGTTTTGTTAGTTGATGTACGAAGAAAGCCGTCCATACCAGCTGGGTGAAGGGACGTATATGCCTAATATTTCTTGCACTTCTCCTTACAGCTCTATCTCCTAACACATACTGACGCAGCTCCGGACTGTAGGATATATTATCGATTGATCGGACAGGCATCTCAATAGAAGGGAAGAGGCCCTTCTCCATCTGAGCGTATAGGCGTCTTCCAAGTTCTTCTAAACTAGAGATAACTTCTTGTCTTCTTTTACCGATAATAGTCTTTTCTTCTTCCATTTTTATTCACTCCCCATTTTTTATTCGCTTAAACCTTCAGCTGTTACCTCTACAATTCCACTTTTTCCAGGAACAGCAGACTTCACCTGCACCTTTATTGAGTCGAACCTTTCGGTGAGCATCTCATAACTTTCGAGTCCAGGTTCCACTATCGCCTCCGCCTTGACTTCTTTCCATCCGATGTTATCTACCTTACCGAGTATGCGGAAGGCTATAGCGTGGGCCTTGTGTTTATTGCGGATGTGGATGAGTTTTGTTCTGTAGTTCTTCGCTTCGAAGACCTTGCTGTCTCTGTAGTGGTCTTCGGTGACGAAGTCCTTCATCACGAGACACTTCTTATAGAGTTTCTCTATGTCTGGAGGAGTCTTCATCATTGCGAGGTCTGTTGAGAAGCTGGCGATTTTTGGGAGATACTTGGAGAATATGTCAAGTCTTCTCCGTTCTCTCTCGATATGTTCCCTTTTCAGGAGGAAGCTTTGTAGTTTACGAGCTACCTCCCTCAATCCGTTCAGTATCTCCCGTCTAACCTCTTGTCTATCGGCTATGAACTCCTTCCCAACGGTTTTGTATGGGACTTTAGTGCTGCAGAGATGAACGATTATCGCTATGGGCATGTCTAGACTTACCCTGTAACGTCTCCAGTTGAACTGTCTTATGACCTTGTAGGAGACGTCGCTGGCTTCATCGTAGAGGAGGGGTATCCTGTTGGCGAAACGATAGAGGACTATATCGTCACGTTTGGGGATTTTACCACCGTAGGCAGCAGCTACCTCTACAATGAAGGGGTGACCGGCGTAGGTTGAAGGCCTACGCTGAGAGACGGCGACGAATTCGGGTTTAAACTCCTTGAGAATACCAGCCCTAAGGAGGTTCTCACCTAAGGGAGACAAGCAAGTAGCGTCTGGAGGGAGAAAACCGTCGAAACGTTTCATCCTCTGAACTAATCTAACAATCTCCTCTGGAGTCAATCTCTTCGGTTTCTTAGATTCTGGGATTCCAGAGAATTTGAGGAATCTGCGAGCGACTTTGGTTCCTACTCTGTGGAAGTTGGTGACCATGAACTCAAGCATATTCTTGCAGTTTGTGGAGTGGATCATCCTTTGAACTGTCTCTACATCCACCCCATAGGGGTGGGGCTTAGTTTCCTTCGGGGGAGAAGGCATCTCTGTTGTTGCTCTACGGAACCTGTAAAATCTGCCTCTGGGGTCGACGAAGGTGATGTTGGCGTAAGGATTCGCTACAGCTGTCTGTTTCAAGTATTCTAGAATCTTCGGCATAGCCCTCGGGTAGTTGCCTTCGAGAGCGAACTCAACGATCGTTCCATGCCATCTCTCAACGTTATTGTAGGCTCTCCTTTGGAGGACTATGGGTCTGTTACGCTGGATGTCAATAGATATCTTGTATTCGTAGACCCTTTGGGAACCAGTACTGGAGGCTATTCTTGCTGGTTGATGAGTAGTGATCTGCCCATAGAGTATAGCCATCGTTCCTCCTAGACCGAAGGTTCCTCGGGCTTGTTTCAGTTTATACTTCGATCCGAAGAGAACTTGCCCGAAGGCGGAGGGTATGTTCTGGCTGGGAATCCCGGTCCCATTATCGGCTACCCTGAGAATGTACACTTCATGCTCCGTGTCGATATCGCCGTTCTTCTGTTTTGATAATCTGACATAAACCTCTGGAGGGACGCGGATAAGCTCTGAGGCGTCCAGTGCGTTCTCTACTAACTCCCTTATAGCCGCATAAACAGCTCTAGAAGGATTCGTGAAGCCTGCGATTTCTCTGTTACGATAGAAGAAGTCAGCTGCACTTATCTCTTGAAAAGTTTGTAACATCTCCCTTTACTGCCTCCAGAGTGATTATTTAATTGCAGCCAATTAATTGCTAACAATATATATTGGAGGTAGATAAATTAAATGTTTTTCTAAACGTTTTCATAGAAACCTCCTTTTTTAAGCCGTTTTTGATTTGAAAAAGGTTTCTTCACAGTTATTTTCTAAATGTTAATAAAATTATTATGTATATTTAATTTAGTAAAATTTTTTAGTTTTTATATATTTATGTTTATTTTGTCATTTCGGCGTCTCTTCCCAGAGCTCGAGCATCTTTCTTTTGAGTTCCCGCCGTTTTCTATGGAGGAACCGGTTTACGGTGCTGTGTTGGCTGCCTTTTATGAGCATCGTGATTGCTTCTTTGGCTATTTCTACGGATTCTATTTTCCCTATTATGGAGATTGTGTGGCCGAAGACGGAGATTCTGGTCTCTGTGAGTTCCTCTATTATTCGACGCATCTTCCCCGCCCGTCCTATGACTCTTCCTTTTACACGTTTTATGTCGGAGGCTGATCTTCCAACTATCTCTCGGAGATCTATTATGGTTAAGGTTACGTCTTCGTTGTCTTCTAGGAGGAGTGAAGCCCTTTCGGGGGAGAAGCCACGACCTATGGCTTGGACATATTCCTTTGCTTGGAATAGGCTGACTGGGTCCTCATTCCCCGGTTGGGGGGATATTGTCACATCGCCGGTTTCACTGTTTATTTTCAAGCGGACTTTCAGTCTCTTCTCGATCTCCGCCTTGACGCTGCCCTCTGGACCTATTAGTACGCCTACGCGGTTCCTTGGGATTTTGAGCAGTAAATTGCCTATCATCACCCTCGCACCTTCCTGAACACTTCCTCGTAGGAGAGTACCTCCACTCCCATCTTCGCGAAGTAATTGTTAAGGTTTCTTAAGTCTCTTTTGAGGAATTCTTCCGTCATAGGATGACCAACCAAGACCGCTTGCGACATATCGAAGATGACTGGAGCCCTCCTCCAAATCATAATATTGTATTCGCTGAGGTCTGCGTGGACTAAGCCTGCCTTCTGGTAGAGCCGCTTTATGTACAGGATCAACCTTCTGTAAATTCGGGTAGGATTCTTTAATTCAACCTCTCTCAGAAGTGGCGCGCAGACTCCCTTCCTCCCTATGAACTCCATGACTAGAACGTTCTTACTTACGGCTATGGGCTCTGGAACCCTAACCTTCGCCTCCTTCGCGCGTATGAGGTTCTTGAATTCCTTCTGGGCCCAGGCGTAGATTAGAGATTTTGTGTCTCTCCGGATGTTTCTGAACCTCGGATCGCCTTCGATGTATACGAGCATTCCCCTTTTGAACTCAGCTGCGGTAGTAAGGTATATTTTTATGGCTAATTCTCTACCTTCGGGGTCGAGTCCCCAGTAAAGTTTGCTCTCCTTCCCAGATTTGACGGAGCCGAATATCTCTGAGATCACGCCTCTATTCATGAGGTCGTATATAACCATTAGAGTGCTCTTGTCGAAGACCTCCTCTAAGACAGCCCGTTCTTCCGAGAAGTCTTTATGGAGCATCCTATCTCGCTTCTCAACCCGCCTCAGAACATGCTCAATCTTGTCCAGTTCAGTCTTCTTATTACCCAACTCTATAAAGAATCTACAGTAGCGGGGTTTAAAAGAGGTTCGGAAGGTGGTTGGCGAATCCATTTAATTGAATACGACCCTAGTCTCTGAATAACGCTCCCTAAGACTTTCTAGCGATTTCTCATCTCAGAGAAGACTTCTTATAGCCCCTCTATTTGAAGTCTAATATGTCCGTTTTGTAGGTTTTCTCAGGATTTTTGGTGCTATGAGTATCGCTGCTGTGAAGCAGAATATTGCGGAGAGCAGGATGGGAGTTGCGTATCCGTGATATTTGATTGCTAGGATGGAGGTGATGTATCCTCCCAGCATTCCACCCCAGGCCTTCGCCGTGTAGGTAATGCCGTAGTTTAGGGTGGCGTTCTTTCTTCCGTAGAAGTCTGCTGTCAGGGAAGGGAAGAAGGTGTATACTGGACCCCACATTAATCCGATGATGACGATTATGGCAACGAAAAGAACTTCTTCGTTTCCAAGAACGAGTAAGAGGAGAGATAGAACGCCTTGGAGTGAAAAGTAAAGAGTCATTGTTATCTGTCTACCAAGTTTATCTGAGACCGAACCGCCAACTATCCTTCCTAAACCATTTGTAAGGGGGAATAAAGTGGCGGCTATCAAAACAAATCCCTCGGAGATTTTGAAGGCTTCCCCCATACTGGTCAGTTGGGAGGCTATCATGAGCCCTGTGTTCACCGTGAAGATAAAAGCGAAGTAGATGAGCCACCACTGCCAAGTCGATACCATACTCAAGGCATTAAAATTAGTAGAATCTTCGCCCTCGATTCTTTGGGAAGCCAGTTTTTTAGGAGTAATAGAGGGGTACCGTAGGAGCATACTTGTAGCCATTAAGACCAGAAGCATTAATACACCCATGATGAGGAAGGTTGTTCTGAAGCCAAAGGACGTGATCATCCAGGAAATTATTGGATTGAAGAGTGTTGCTCCGAAACCGTATCCTGAGGCTGCTAAACCGCATGTTAAGCCTCTACGGTTAGGAAACCATTTGTTTGCTACTCCGATGGCTGTGGCGTAGAAGATTCCGACTCCCATGCTTCCTAAGCCGTAGACGAGGTAGAGTAACTCTGGAGTATTAGCGTAGGATGCACCTATCCAACCAAGGCCTGTCACTAGAGCCCCGAAGAATACTAGGAGTCTAGGTCCCCGCTTATCTGCAAAGAAGCCCGCTACGGGCTGAGTCCAAGTCATGATCCAAGTGCATACGACGAAGGTTAACTGGATCGTTGGCAGGGACCAACCTAAAAGGGTATGTATGGGAGGAACGAAGAGAGTCCAAGAGTATTGGTACAAGCCAACCAGCATCATGGAAATCGTTGCCGCTGCTAAACGTATCCATCTAGAGTCTTTCTTGCCCAGTTTCTCTCCGTACATGACCTTACATCCTTTTCTTATTCGCTTTAAAAACGGAAATACGATTTTAAAATAAAACGTTAACCCCAAAATTCAACCTTTCCATCTACCTTAAAGAGACACGTAGAACAATAAGTCCTATCGTTGAAGGAAATCAAATGGTACCTTCGAGTCTTCACTTTTGGGAGGGAAAGGAATATTAAGGATTACTCGGAGAATTGAGGGAGGCGGGAGATAGTTGGCTCCTTCAGAGACTCTTGAAGAAATTAAGTTATCCCGGAGGTGTATAAATTGAGCGAAAGATGGGTGAGGGAATGCGAAAGTATATTAAAACGGATCCGTGAAGCCGCGAAGATGACGCCTAAAGACAGGTTGGAAGTGGTGAGGTTAATGCGGTTTACCTTATACGCCATCCACAGAAGCGTACTCGGGTGGCTGGGATGGGTGAACAACCCAGATGTCATGTCAGAATTCTCTAAGGAAGAACTGGAAGAGATGAATAAATTCCTATCTAACTTTGCAGAGTCCTTCATTGAATACGACGCCAAAGTCACTGGTAGGGGAAGCGAGAAGGGACTGGCGCCGAAAAAGAAGAAGGAAAGAGAGATGGAAGGCTTCTACGTCTAGCCTTCGTCATACACAGCGGCTATAGCACCATAGAGAACTATATCGTCCTTCAGAGGAGTTAACATAATTCTGGAGGGACGATTAATAGTATATTGACCAGCCCTCTTTTTCAATGGTTCCACAACTAGCTCTGGATTCGCCAAGGGAATGGCTCCTCCTACAGTTATCAATTCCGGATCATAGATGCTCATGATGCTCCCAAAACCCATGGCATTATATTCGTTCACCCAGTTGAGAACCTCCAACGCCGTGATATCCCCTTCTTTCGCCGCATCGTAGATCATCTTTGAGTCTAGACAGTTGAGGTCTCCTTCAGACTTTCTCAAGAGCAGGCTGTCCTCACGCAATTTAACATATCCGTCCTCTATAAGCGCCCTGGCGAACTCTGGAATCTTCGTACCAGAGCAGTAGGCCTCCCAATGCCCTCTTCTACCACATCTACAGATCAGTCTTCCACTGGAATCTATGACTATATGACCTATCTCCACCGCGTTCCCATCCTTACCTAAGAGGAGGTGCCCATCCACGTAGGCTCCTCCTCCGATTCCCGTACTTAGGGTTACGTAGACGAGGTTGGCAATGCCTTGACCAGCTCCAAACCTCCGCTCTCCTAAAACTGCCGCATTACAGTCATTCAGAAATTTCACTGGAACCCCAAACTCCTCTTCTAAAGGTTTCACTACAGGAACAGGCGCAGCGTTAAGTATGCAGGGATTCACCAACACCCCCATCTTCATATCTATGGGACCCGCGGCACCGATTCCTATTCCAACAAGATTTTCCACTCCATAATTGAATGCTGTGAAGGAACGAATCATCCTCACTATCTGACGGCTAATTGCGTTAATGCTCTCCCTAGAGGTCTTCTCAGTTAGACGCTCCAGAATCCTCGCTTTCTCATCTGCCACCGCCACTCTTAGATTCGTCGCTCCAATATCCACACCCACATAATACTTCAAAGAGGAAACCCCTCAAGACTCCGTAAAAAGTAAGGAAGGTAACCTACTAATAATTTTCCGGTTCTCACTGGAAAAGGAATAGTTTAGAAATAAAAAAGAGGAAAAATTGGGAAACTCTCCACCGAACTTCGGCGGAGCATCCTTAAGGAGTTTAATCTTTTATCTTAAGAGGGGCTTTTACAGTTATCTCCCTTACGACGCCAGCTGCCACGGTAGTTCCCATATCTCTGATGGCGAATCTCCCGAGCTCCGGGAATTCACTGTAGGTTTCTATCGCTAAGGGCTGCAGTGGTGTGAACTTCACTATGGCGCCGTCTCCACTTTTCAGGAAGGAAGGCTTCTCCTCAACTGTCTGTCCAGTTCGGGGGTCCAGTTTACTTATCAACTCTGTAAACTGGCAAGCAACCTGTGCAGTGTGAGTGTGAATAACCGGCGTATAACCCGCAGCGATAGCTGTTGGGTGGTATATTACTATAATTTGACCGATGAACTCCTTCGCAACAGTTGGTGGATTTTCAAGATGACCACAGACGTCCCCTCTTCTAACATCCTTCTTCGAAACACCACGCACATTGAAGCCTATGTTATCCCCAGGCTCAGCCTTATTGATCCTGACATGATGCGTCTCTATGGACTTTACTTCGCCCTTGACTCCTTTAGGCATAAAAACGACTGTGTCACCAACCTTTAAAACTCCAGTCTCAACCCTTCCGACTGGGACTGTGCCAACACCGGTTATGGTATAGACATCTTGGATGGGTATTCGAAGAGGCTTGTCAAGAGGCTTCGGTGGAACCTCCATCATGTCCAAAGCTTCGAAGAGGCTTGGTCCCTTGTACCAAGGCATCTTATCACTACGCTTCACAAGGTTATCTCCAGTCCATCCGGAAGTAGGAACAAAAGGAACCTTCTCCACTTTGTAACCGACCATCTTCAGCATTCTAGAGATCTCACTCTTAATTTCCTCATATCTCTCTTGGCTCCAGTTAACTGAAGGGTCGTCCATCTTGTTGATCGCAACAACAAGTTGATTAACTCCTAGAGTGAAGGCTAAGAAGGCGTGTTCCCTAGTCTGTCCCCCTGGTCCGATGCCCGCCTCGAATTCACCCCTCTTTGCAGATACAAAAAGGATGGCTCCATCTGCTTGGCTAGCTCCTGTAACCATGTTCTTAACGAAGTCTCGGTGGCCAGGCGCGTCGATTATTGTGAAAAAGTATTTTGGAGATTCAAACTTCCAGAAGGAAAGGTCTATTGTTAGACCTCGCTCTCTTTCCTCTTTCAACTTATCTAAGACCCAAGCAAACTTGAAAGTGCCCTTACCCAACTTTTCGGATTCGGACTCGTATGATCTCACTGTACGTTCGTCGATGTTCCCTGTGAGGTAGAATAGGTGACCTACAGTCGTTGACTTGCCATGGTCGACGTGTCCAATCACCACTAAGTTCAGATGGGGCTTACTTTCCTTGCTCATTCCTATCATCTCAACTATTTTTCATTTGGTTTTAGTGAAGTGTCATATTTCAAACAGTTCATTCCATTATTTAAAGCCTTCTAGAGAGAAACGAGCTACCGCCTACTCGGAACCTACTATACGAGTCGAATTTCCTATTTTTTCCTCACAACAAACTTTTTAATATTTTAAACGTTCTTGGATTGAAAATACAGAATATTTCTTAGGGGAAGGGGAGAGGAGTGAGTTTAAAGAGTAACGGCGTATTTCTAGAGAGAAATTTTCTCCTCATCCTCTCATCTTCCGTCATTTTCTGGACAGCCCAGGGGATTCTTGCTCCCATAATCCCCCTTTATATTCGTTCATTCGGCGCGTCTATGACAGACATAGGCTTGATAGCTATGACACGAGCCCTAGGCTTCGCTGTATTCGAGCCTATGACTGGTTGGCTCTCCGATAAAATAGGAAGGAAGAAACTTCTAATATTCTCCACTCTATCTACAGGAGCGTCCATATTCGCGTACACATTAATCAGAGAGGTCTTGGGTTTCTATTTGGTATCGTTCATTATCGCTTCCACCATGTCCTGTTTCTCCTCACCCATGCGGGCTTCCATGGCCGATACAATACCTGAATCAAGTCGTGGAAGAGGGTATGGAGTTTACATGACGCTCCTTTCCTTTGGAAGTGTAATAGGACCCCTAATCGGGGGGTATGTAGCAGACCTAGCTGGTTACATAATTCCATTTTACATCGGAGTCGCCGTTGTGACAGCCAGCTTCTTTTTGACGTTGACCATAAAGGAAAGTCTGCAACCCCAGGAGAAGGAGCATTCTACGATTGTAAATGATAATAACCGTTCACAAGAAGATAGATCAGATGGTTTAAAGTCCCTTCTAACATTAGGTTTCATTCTCTTCTTGGCTTCGCGTTTCATTTACATATTTAACTTCTCTTTCACGAATAGTTTCCTACCAATAATTGCCAGAGAAAGCCCGAATTATAAATTATCAAAAACGGATATCGGTATTCTCATGGCTATCATATCCGCTATAACGGGACTCAGTCGACTCCCATCGGGTATCCTTGTTGAGAGGATTGGACGCAAGCCTGTTATAATGATGGGGTTGATCTTGAATGGGTTCTCTTTTCTAGGTTTTCTCATAGCTTCGGGCTTCATCCAATTATGTCTAGTAGTTGCCTTAATGTCTGTAGGAAGTTCAGCTGCAGACCTTGGTATGATAGTTCTCTTGACAGACAGTATTCCAAGAAGAAAATATGGAGCCGCTATAGGATTGTATGGATTATCGGAGGACATAGGGCTCATGGCATGCTCTGCCTTAACAGGTTTCTTCTACGACACCATGGGGGTAGTAGCTGTAATTTACTTCCTATCAGCCTTCATATTAGGAGATGTGTTTCTTTCTTTTGCTTCATTCAGATTTTTAAGCCGTTCTGAAAAAGGTGATTGAGTGTATGAGGCGCGGATGTAACATATCGTTCTTGTTTTCACTCACCTAGAGGAATGATCGTCCCTTCAGGAAGGCGCGGATGTAACTGTAGAGTAGGGATATAGTGACTAGTATTAGTAGAGGAATTGTTAATGCTGTTCCAAGAAAGCTGTAGGCGGTCTTGACTATCAGATACCAGAATATTACAGCAAGGAAACCTCCAATGGAATTAGCGAGTATAGTTCTTCTGAGAGGAATACGTAAGACGAAGGAGACGAAAGTTGCCCAAGTGAAACCCATCACCGCGTCTATAAAGATGAGGAATAAAAAATATCCATCAGCTCCGAACTTCTCAATCAGCTTATCCAACAGTTTACCTGTGAAGGTTCCTTTATCCTGAACGCTCTCTCGCACTCTCTCAACGAATCGATGGAGTGCTCCCACTTCTCCTGAACGTTCATCAAGTTTGATTAGAACAGAATAGAGTAGGGGTATAGGGAGGATGTAGAGGATCAGTAAGGCGAGGATCATTAGCACGTGATTATAGCGTTCTATGAAGACCGTTATAGTAGCGCCTGGACCGAATATGTACGCGGAAGCCAAGAAGAGAATAACGTCGATAAGCATCTGATTCCCCAGATTCTATTATTTCAGAGCGAGTATTCAGTAAACCTTCATATATAGTTTCACAACAACTCCCTAGAGGAAACGAGGGAACATACATCGTTTATCTAGGAACAAAATATGAAGAGAAGTAGAGGCGGTCTGAGTTTGAAGAAGAAAAAGGTCCTTTTCGTCTGTGTTGGGAATATTTGTAGAAGCCCCATGGCGGAAGGGTTTCTCAAAGAGTTACTTCTTGAAAAATTCGGGAGAAATCCTTCAATTGCCGTGGAGGTCTCCTCCGCTGGGTTAAGCGCTGTTTTAGGATGGGTGAGCGGTGAAGCGGTGGAGGTGATGAAGGAGAGAGGGGTAGATATCTCTGGACATCATTCGAGACAGCTGACTAGAGCCTTGATAGATCAAGCAGATCTGGTGTTGACGATGAAGCGTAGCCATAAAGAGCAAGTTCTACTTAGGTTCCCCCACTCGAGAGGGAAGGTTTTCACTCTAAAAGAGTTCGCCGGGTACAACGGAGACGAAGATATCGAGGACCCCTATGGGAGGGGACTAGAAGCCTACCGATCCTGCGCTGACGACATAGAAGAAGCTGTACGCAAAGCTTTTCCTCGGATACTCAAATTTCTTAATCTCAAGGATAAAAGCTTGTAGGAAGCAGTTTCATGGTTAAAAAGGCGATTCTGATTGGATTAGACTCGGCGACGCCGGAGATTCTAGAGAAGTTGGCGAGGGAAGGCGCGGTTCCTAATATTAAGAAGTTGATGGAGGAGGGTGTTTACGGTGTAGGATTCGGAGGACATCCGACCAATACGGGGGCAAACTGGGCGAGTATGGACTCTGGAGCCACCATAGGTACTAGCGGCGCAACTTGTATGTGGACTCACTTTGAGGGTGAACCCCTCGATAGGCTCCATTCGAGTTTTTTATCAACTACTTGCAGAGTGGAGAGGCTTTGGGAGGCCGCTGAGAGAGCTGGAAAGAGGCCTATACTACTCAAGTATACGGCTTCCGTTCCGCCGACTATAAAGAGGGGCATACAGGTTGAAGGGTACTGTGCCCCTTGGTATGGTCAGAGCCCCTTCGAGATCGCCCCCAGCCAATGCTACTCGAACAAGCCGTATCCCTTAGCCGAGTATGTTGAACTCCATAAAGCTAGAAACTGGGAGGACCTACCAGAGAGTGAACGCGACCCTTTAGAAGGCGTCATTAAAGTTCGTAGTAAGAGCGTACCAAATAGCGAGGTGAGATACCGCCTTCTAATAATAGATTCTGGGAGTGGGAGGTATGACAAGATCATCTTGACTCCGGAGAGGAGTGTCAAACATGCTGTAGCTAAGCTCTCGGTGGGGGAGTGGAGTAACTGGATATGGGAGGAGTTCGAGGCAAAAATACCGGCATATCCGAAGTACCGTGAAGGGAATAGGATAATCTACGAGGAGGCTCCGAAGGAGCGGTATATAGGAACCTATAGGTTTAAGTTAATAGACCTAAGCCCAGACGCAGAAGCCTTCAGACTTTACAGAAGCCAGATATTCCCCACTAGAGGATTCACTTGGCCTGAGTCAGTGTCTTGGGAATTGATAAAGGAGGTAGGGCCCTTCCAGGAGCACATAGGTCCGAATCCGAACTTCAATAATTGGATCGATGATGAGACCTTCCTTGAGGAGATGGAGTACCAAGCGAATTGGCTTGGTGACGCCGCAGAGCACCTCCTCTCCCACCATAAGTGGGACCTGTTCCTCCTACAATGGCACGGGTTAAATCATGCGCAACATGCATTCTGGGGAGGTATAGACCCGGTGAGCCCCTGGTACAGTGAAGAGAGGGCTTCTAAGTACTGGGGATACTTCAAGAGATTCTACGGTATGGCAGACAGAATGGTTGGTAAGATCATTAAAAACGCGGATGAAGAGACGCTCATAATCGTAGTTTCAGATCACGGGCATATACCCTACGTGTATGGAGCTGCGATGGTTGGGAACGCCCTAGCTAAAGCCGGGTTACTGAAGTACAAGAAGAAAGATGGAGACAAGATTGAGATTTTATGGGATGAAACGAAAGCCTACGCTTATAGCATTCACGTTTATGTGAACTTGAAGGGTAGAGAGCCGAGAGGTATAGTTGAGGAAGGGGAAGAGTATGAAGAGACTTGTGACAGAATAATCGCAGCTTTATATAGTATGAGAGACCCGAAAGGGAGGTGTCCGATAGCTGTGGCGCTTAGGAGGAGAGAAGCTGAACTCATCGGACTGGGAGGGGATAGGGTTGGAGATGTTATTTACGCGACATCCCCAGGTTTCATCTCTCTCTGCGAGATAACTGAAGATGGTGAAACCTTCCATTTTCCAAGAGGCGCTCTATCGGTAACCGATGACTTCGGGAAGGCGAGGAGTGGACCGCTCCCCGCGAACACGAGCATACACGGTACAGGTCTCCCCTCGATTAAGTTGGGTCTCGGATCGCTTAGTGTCCCCTTAATCGCGAAGGGAGAGGGAATAAAAAGAGGATACGTTCTGAATAAACGCTTTAGGTTAATCGACATAGCACCAACGATAGCATACTACCTTGGCATCCCGCCTCCGAAGGACTGTGAGGGTTCCGTCATCTCAGAGATCTTCGAGTAAAGACTCAAAAGTTATGCTCCTTTATTTCACAGAGACTGAGTGATCGCTCACTTTAACAATCACTAGAGAACACAGACCGGTCACAACAACTTATATCTTGTTCCAGACAATCTTTTAACTCTTGATTGAAAGTTTACGACTAACTCCAAAAAAAGGGAATGTGAGAAGTAAAGTGCGATATTCCAGCGACGCCGTAAAGGTTGATGAAAACGAAGATTCGGGAAAAGGGATGAGAGAGACTATTGTGATAAAGGTAGATGCGCGGAAACCCCAGCTAGATAAAATCCGGGTTGCCGCTAAGGTAATTAGAGAAGGCGGAACCGTAGCTTTTCCGACAGAGACAGTCTATGGTCTTGGCGCAGACGCCTTGAACTCAGAGGCTGTTAGGAAGATATTTTTAGCGAAGAAGAGACCCCCTGACAATCCAGTCATAATTCATGTGGCAGACAAGGAAGAGGTGTATAGGCTGGCAAGGAAGGTGCCGAAGGAAGCAGTTAAACTAATGGAGAAGTTCTGGCCTGGTCCATTGACGCTCATCCTCAAGGCGGCGGATCTAGTGCCGAGAATAACCACTGCCGGCTTAGATACAGTAGCGATAAGAATGCCTAGCCACGAAGTTGCTCTGGCCCTAATTAGAGAGTCGGAGACTCCCATAGCGGCGCCAAGCGCCAATATAGCCGGAAAACCGAGTCCAATAACCGCAGATCACGTAATGGAGGACCTTTACGGGAGAATAGACCTAATTTTGGATGCCGGCCCATCGAATGTAGGCGTCGAATCTACAGTTCTCGATATGACGGTTGATCCACCTCAGATTTTAAGAGCTGGAGGAACTACCTACGAAGAATTAAAGGAAACCCTAGGGAGAGTAGAGCTCCACCCAGCAATTGTATCTGGTGAAGTCGAGGTGTCTCATCCACCTTCTCCGGGGATGAAGTACCGACATTACTTGTTAGATGTAGAGGTGGTGGTGGTTGAAGGGGAGCCTGATGCCATAGAAAGGAAGGTTCAGGAGCTTGCAGACCTTTATAGGAGGGAGGGAAAGAAGGTGGGCATTATGGCGACGGATGAGAGCGTGTCTACTTATACTGCTGATGTAGTAAAGTCTCTTGGAAGACGGGAAGACCTGGAGACCATCGCCAAGAACCTCTTCACGCTCCTCAGAGAGTTGGAGAAGGAGAAGGTCGATATAATCATAGCAGAAGGCGTAGCCCCTAAGGGGTTGGGTCTAGCTGTCATAAATAGATTAAGAAAGGCGGCAGGGTTCAACGTAATAAAAGTGTAGAGGAGACTCATGGAAACAAACCGAACGGAGTGAGATACCGTGATAGAAAGAGAGGATATAAGGCGCATATTAAGTGCATATGATAAAGAGAAAATTACGGTAGGGACTCTAGGTTCCCATTCTGCCCTTAACATCTTTAAGGGCGCTAAAGAGGAAGGTTTACAGACGGTATGCGTCTGTAAGAGAAGAGATGAGATTCTCTATCGAAGGTTCCCCTTGGTGGATAATATAATCCTAGTTGATGACTTCAGCGACCTCCTAGAGGAGGAGATGCAGATAAAACTTAGAGAATTAAACACGATTCTAGTTCCACACGGATCCTTTAATGCGTATATAGGTACGGAGAGAATCCTGAACGAGTTACTCATACCGATGTTCGGAAATAGGGAACTTCTACACTGGGAGACGAACAGAGAAAGGCAGAGGGCGTGGTTACGGAAGGCCGGTTTAACTCTGCCTAGAACCTTCAGAGACCCGGAGCAGATAGAGGGTTTAGTTATCGCGAAGTTTCCGGGGGCGAAAGGCGGGAAGGGATACTTTCTGGTAAACTCCACCGAGTCCTTTTACAGAAAGGCTGAGGAGATGATTAGAAGAGGGCATTTAAAGAGGGAGGACTTGGAAAAAATTCACCTCCAAGAATACGTTATAGGAGTTAACGTTTACCCATCTTATTTTCATTCGCTACTGGAGGATGAGGTTGAATTACTCGCTATGGATAGACGGTATGAATCTACGGTGGACAGTATAGGGAAGATACCGGCGAAGGAGCAGCTTCAGATCGATTTAGATCCAACCTACACCATCATCGGCAACATACCAATAACCCTCAGAGAGTCCCTATTACCGGAGATTCTGAGGATGGGCGATAAAGTGGTGGAAGCGTCTAAAGAGATCGCCCCGCCGGGAATTATAGGACCTTTCTGTCTAGAAACAGTGATCACAGATAACCTAGAGATCTTCACCTTTGAGATCTCCGCGAGGATCGTTGCGGGAACCAACGTAGGCATAGGCACTTCACCCTATGCGTACCTGAAGTATGGTGAAAGAATGTATATGGGTAGGAGAATAGCTAGAGAAATAAAACTTGGGATTAAGAGGAACGAACTAGAGAGACTCCTCTATTAAGACATCAACAAGCAGAGAATTCTAGGTTTCCAAATAATAGAAGGTGTAGGGACGGAATAAATTAAATTGGATAAAGATTGAATAGAGGTCTGAGGAGAGCCTATCTTGGAGGAAGCAGAAGAAATGGTCTTAGAGATAGGAGAGATACGGAAGATAGCTTCATCCTACGACCCGAAATCGGTGACAGTAGGAGTTTTGGGTTCTCACTCAGCAGAGGAGGTTGGCGTCTCAGCTAAGTCTATGGGGTTACCCACCGTCGTTATATGCCAGAAGGGAAGGGAATACCTCTACGCCAAGTACAACAGACACCTATTCGACCATGTGATTCTTTTGGAAAAATTCTCTGATATGGTAAATGAAGAGGTTCAGGAGAAGTTGAGAGAGTTAAATACGATCTTCATCCCTAACAGGTCCTTCTCCGTATACGTTGGGTACGATAACATCGAGAAGAAGTTGAAGGTTCCACTCTATGGGAACAGAATGATCCTGAGGGCTGAAGAGAGGAACGAGGCGAGGAACCAGTACTGGTTACTGGAGAAGGCGGGAATAAAAACTCCTAAGAAGTTCGACGATCCAGAGGAGATAGATCGTCTGGTGATAGTAAAGGTGCAGCAGAAGAAGAAGCCCTTGGAGAGGGCCTTTTTCTACGCAGCCTCCCCTGAGGAGTACCGTAAGAAGGCTGAGGAGTTGATAAAGAGGGAAGTAATAGACGAGGAGGGCTTAGAGAAGGCTAGAATAGAAGAGTACGTTTTGGGGCAGAAGTTCAACGCTAACTTTCAAGGGTGGGCTTTAAATGAGGTCTTCGACGACTTCGACTTCGTCGGCTTCGATGATAGGAAACAAACAAACCTCCACGGAGTCCTCAGTTTACCAGCCAGAGACCAATTATCGATAGACGTCCCAATCAAGAATGAGGAGATAGGACACTATGGGCTCACCATGAGGGAGTCGCAGAAGCCGAGGGTATACCGGGCCGCTGAGAAATTCCGGAGGATCTGTGAGAAGGAATATCCACCAGGAATGATAGGCCTTTTCGCCTTGCAGGGAGCGGTTGCCTACGACTCAGACGACCCAGAGCAGAGGAGGCTTGCTTTCTACGTCTTCGATGTCAGCCCGAGGATACCCGGCTGTCCATGCGTTGGACCGACATCCCCAGAGATGCGGAGGTTATCCCTGAAGTACCGGGAAATCTTAGAGAGGTATGGATGTGAGAGGATAGAGACCCCTATGGACTTGCCCCTGCTGGAGATAAAGTATGCTGCAGAGAACCATGAATTGGACAGGATCGTGACGTGAAGTTATCGAGTTACGCGAGACTAGGAGATCGATCGATTAGACCGAAAGGTGAGAAAGAAGGCTGAGGAATTCGCAGAGATCTCAGCAGCGGAGATTCTGAAGGTTGAAATGAAGAAGGAAGGGTTTCTCTCCCCACCTAACATAACTATATTTACAGCCGACAAGAAGTACTCCTTCAAGATTCTAGACAAGAAGGCATTTGATAGCTGTGTGGAGCTGGTACGTACGGCTTTGCCTGAGAAGGTCTATGTGAAGTAGGCTGTTCTTTTGAGTCCCTTGAATAGCCGACTCTAGATGAGCCCTCTTATTTTTTGGCGTCTATACCCGGAATACGCCGGAGATGTTTGTTTTCATCATTTTTTCTTTCTCTTAAACTTTCTTTTCCGCTGTTTCGCTTCTTTTGCCTCGCGGCGCCTCTTAGACTTCTTAGCATTCACCAATCATTTTCACTCTTCATGTATTCATTCTTCTTTGACAACCCACTCTTTTACGGCTTCTTCGACGGCTCTTGATAGGTCGCCCTTTCTCCCACCAAACCTCTCGATGGTCTTAAGCCTGAGCTTCTTTTCCAGTTCATCTGGAAGCTCCACACAAATCCGGCCCATTTCAATTCCCAACTTCTATTTTATTTTTTTACACGATTCACACGTGCTAGATGTTTTTCCAATAAGCAAATCGCCATATGCCTAGTGCTACTCTTGTTTTTGTTATCATCTTATTCACCTTAATTTGCTTATCTGCATATTATATTATGTGCTTAGTCTCTTATAAACGTAATGCCTTAGGTATTTAAGCGCTTCCCCGCATGGATAACCGAGAATTTAAACATTAATCATAACATTTGGCGCCGGGGATGGGATTCGAACCCATGCGGGGCGGATGCCCCACAGGCTCTCAAGGCCTGCGCCTTAATCCGCTCGGCCACCCCGGCTTTTTCCGTTCGCTGTTTCATTTATTAAGGCGGTGATTTTTAAGTTAAAGATTTATTTTATATCGGATATGTGTTTTGTAAGAGACATGGAGAATTGAGTGAGAAGATGCGTTGCGACTACTGTGGAAAGGAAACCTCCCTCCCTTTCAGGTGCCATTTATGTGGGGGATTCTACTGTGTTGAGCATAGATTGCCAGAAAGTCACTCATGCTCCGGGCTTTGGAAAGCACGGCGTCCTAAAAAGGAGGCTTATCCGTCCTGGGAGAGGGAGGTTCCTAGAGTTGAGGTTTACAGAGAGCCTAGGAGAGTGTATATCTTCAGTGGGACTGAGCTGAAGCATCTTCTCTTGAGCGTTTTACTTGTAACCTGCGTGGGGATGTCTCTGGTTCTGGGGTACCTCTTCACAATAGGCCCCCTCATCGTTCTAGTTTTAGGCTTGGTCTTCGCCTTCTCCTTTCTCGCCCATGAACTCTCCCATAAACTTCTGGCTCAGAAGAATGGGTTGTGGGCGGAGTTCCGAATGTCTCTTATGGGAGCCGTGATCACCTTGATCTCCATCTTCTCTCCTATAAAATTCATCTCACCCGGTGCTGTGATGGTGGCGGGAATCCTCGATCGTAGAATTGGAGGGAGGATAAGCCTCGCTGGACCTCTAACCAACTTAACAATAAGCACCTTCTTCGCCGCTTTCACCTTCCTACTACCAAGACACTCTGTTCCTTTATTGGTGTGTCGGGTTGGGAGCCTCTTCAACGCCTACATCGCCCTCTTCAACCTCGTCCCTCTCGGTTCTCTAGACGGCTTGAAAGTTTTCATGTGGAATAAAACCATCTGGGCTCTAGCATTTATTCTATCAATACTCCTCACGGTCTACGCCTACATTTACCTGTAGAATCTCGGAGACGCCACCATATCCTTAACCACGCTCTATTCTTTGTTCCAATGCCCTTATGCGTTTACTCTCTTGCTAATTAGTGAATGTGGCCCCTCTATTTGAAGTCTAATATACGCTGGTTAGTCTTAGGACGCTTAATTGAGGATTACCAGCAGATTTCGATTATGGGGTTCTAGCTCTTTCGGTTTGTTAAGCGCTTTTTATGCCTTGAACCATTTGAATATGAGATAGTTTATGGTTTTCTTTTGAGAATCTGGAACTGCTATTATGAACCTCTTTCTGACAGTGGTCGCGAGTCTACCGGCCTTAACGATCTCCGTTGCTGTTATCTCATCGGTCTCTTTCTTAACTGAAACCATGTAAGGCGCGTGATCCACGCCAGGACCATGCTTATAGACAGCGAAGTCACAACC
>CAZOCN010000005.1:0-26723 GCA_964578315.1 uncultured Candidatus Bathyarchaeia archaeon | reverse complement strand
CTTTCAGAAGCTCCTTTATTGTGAGTATTCTTTCTCCAATCGCGGGCTCAACCTCTGCTGGAATCCCCTTAAAGGAAGGCATTCCTATTCCATGCGTTTTAGGGTCTGTTACCAGATTTATCCAAAGCCCGTAAGGAACAAAAATAACTCCGGTATGAGAACCCCTATCGTTCTTTACAGCCCTCAAGACTACTGAGCCAAATTTAGTGGATACTTTCACATTTTGATTCTCCTTCACTCCTAAAACGGCCATGTCCTTGGGGTCCATATAACAGACCGCTACACTCTCCTGATAGAAGGGAGAGACCTTCCCGCCCTCCTTACTTCGCCCTTGATCAATCGTCCGTCCAGTTAAGAGCGTAACCTTTAACTTCCTTCCAGAGAGTTCCTTCATCAAGCTCACACTACTAAAGCGATTTTGAAAAATTAAAATCCACTAATGCCCTTAAAAAGATTCTCTCGAATAGAGGGTTGTGTACGTCTCAGAAGATGGATATTCTACCATAAGCTAAATCATAGCAGAACTGTTCTATGTTTTCCAATTGAAAGTCTAGTATCTCCCTGATTTCTTCTTGTACATCCTTCAGTTTGACGTTCTCCTCGGGGATTACTTGGGCACAAGCTATTGCAGGTTGATCTATGGATTGCCCGATCTTACTTAACAACCAAACATAGACTTCCCTCAGACCAGAAACTTCTTTGTAAACTTCGCTTGCTATTTTATGCGTTAGGATGTTGTATATTTTTCCGACATGACTAATTGGGTTTTTACCTGCAGCAGCCTCCGAACATACGGGTCTATTCAGAGAGATCACACCGTTAACCCTATTCCCTCTTCCCACCTGCCCCGAATCAGCACCGTCAGCGCTTGTCCCTAAAACAGTTAGGTAAACGCCATTCACACCTCTCCCTCTCTTGTCAAGACTGTTCACTTCGATGTTTATCTTGTCGAAATAAGTGTTCTTATCTGCAAACCGTTGCAATTCACTAATCAATTCTTCTTTTTTAGTGAAGTAATCCTTCTCATTCTCTATGTAACGATCAACGAATGCGCTCGCAATAATGAGATTAAGGGTTTTATTCCTCCTCATCCCCATAACCTTGACATCTTCACCAGACTCTGGATACTTCCTTTTGAAGTCCTTTGAGTTCAGAAATTTCTCTATAGAGAGAACGGCTTTTTCAGTTTCACTTAGGGGGGCATAACCTACGGCGGCTGATGTATCATTAGAGCCCAATAATTTGTTCCCTCTTTTGAAGATGTCAGTTAATTCTTGAGATCCTTCCTTTAGCTCTACTTGAAATTTGATGTGTTTATCTGGATCTACAAACCTCAAGTTCTCTTTGAGCCATCTCTTCGCTGTTTCAATAGCAATTGACTCAACCGGAATGTCTACATCATCAGTCTTGAAGGTGGCTCTATCTCCGAAGATCATTAACATAGGCTTCTTTACGATTCCTCCTCCGAACCTTGTCTCGGTCTCCCCCGCAACCAACAAGGACTTATCTGCATTATGGTGCATTATTACGCCTACTTTCTTTATGTACTCCTTGCTCAGCTCTATAGATATGTCATTCATTATACAATCGCATATGGAGTCAGGATGGCCGATTCCTTTCCTTTCCACGATCTCAAACTTCTGCTCCTCTATGGGGGTCTGCTTCAAACCGTTAACCATGATGTTCCTCATATAGACTCCTCTGGAATTACCCTTCTAATGGGTTAAGTCTTATTAATATATGTTTTATTGTATAAAATCCATAGAAAAATAACTAGAAATAATAAAGGGTAGTTTGGAAAAATGGAGAATTGTAGGTCGGACTAACTAAAATTTTTCATTTTAGTATGCACATTTTAGGCTAACCACTGTGATCGCCGATTGTATCGTCCTTACTGATTGGGAGAATAGACAGCTTTTCGATTTCTGTCTTAAATCTTCTCCACAGTTATTTCTATTGTAGAGACGTTTCTAGTATCGCCCTCTGTACCGATGACTTCTGTGCCGATGGTTATGTCCTTCACTGAGAGGGAATCCTTCATGAAACGTCGACGTGTGATCTCCACCACATCAACAGCTTTTGAGATGGCCCTCCCTCTAGCCTTAAAGGTCAGTTTGTTGGTGCCTTGATGCAGTTGGAATAAGGCAGCCATCACATATCTCATCGAGGGCTTATTTCCCACATACACGGTATCTTTATCTTTCGACCGTGTAGAGGACGCGTTTTCCTGTTTCTTCGGTTCTTCCGACATATCCGTTTTCACCTCGTACCACCAGATCTTGTTAACTCTAATCGGAAGAGGTTCCTTTTAAGTTTTAGCTCTCTTAAGGAACTTTCCGCATAACCAAAAAAGACTCTCTTGATAAAGAACGCATATTTTAATGACGAGATTCACTCTTATTTACTCAAGCTACTCATCCTCCTATGGAAGCGGTGAAGTGAATGTCCGGGTCAGAGACTTTGGTTCCTTATCTCAGAGACGTTGGAGACGATCAGCCCTTGATTATAGTGGATAGCCGAGAGGCTACTACAGCCACAAAGATAGTGAAAGGCTTGAGAGAGGCGGGAGCGAAGATTAAAGTGGAGCCTCTGGTTAAAGGCGATTACATCCTATCTGATCAGTGTGCAGTAGAAAGAAAAACGGTTAAGGATTTTGTTTATACTTTGACGCGCCGTTACCTCTTCGATCAACTTTTCCAGTTGAAGGAGGCGTACCAGAAACCTTTCATATTGATCGAAGGCTACTTCCCCATAGTTTACAAATTCAGCAAAATCAAACCTTCTTCTGTTTGGGGTGCTATGTTCGCTCTCGCTAAGCAAGGAATCCTCCTCATCCACACAACTAAGTACCAAGAAACAGTTGATTTCCTTTACACCGCAGCTAGACAGGAACAAATAGTAGAGAGGAGATCCGTTACCGTACATCCTGTAAAGAAAGTAGAGACTATAGCGGAGGCGCAAATCTTCTTTATGGCTAGTCTACCTAATATAGGTAGAGAGAAAGCCGTCGCTATCCTAAAAACCTACGATAACCCTCTCAACGCCTTAGCGAATGTGGACTCCTGGGCTAGAGACGTTCACGGATTAGGACCGAAGATAGTTGGAAAAGTAAAGAAAGTACTACACACATCTTACAGCGAATAGGCCTAACCCTATTTTAGGTAAGGAGATGAAGGAGTACACTCTTCGCAGAGTAAAGTCTATTCTCGCTCTGATCGAAGATTATTGATTGTGGACTGTCCACAACTTCATCGGATATCTCGTAACCCCTATGTATCGGCATGTCATGCATCACCATGGCCTTACTCCCTTTCAGTAACTCAGCGTTAATCTGGTAAGGCTTCATTAGTCTAGTTCTTTGATCCAACTCCGGCTTATAGGATGGGTCCTGGAAGAATTCCATATCTACCCAAGTATCTGTGTATACGAAATCAGCTTCCAACATGGCGGCTCTCACATTTTCAGTCTTAGAGTAGAGACCCGTCTTCTCCGCTTCTTCTAGGAGCTCAGAGTCTATAGAAGCCTCGTTTATTATAGGCGTAACCGTCGTTATCTTAACGCCCAGTTTTGTGCAAGCTTCAATGAGAGAGTTGCATACGTTATTGTGCACGCCTATATATACGAGCTTTAAACCTTTGAGGTATCCTTTCTTCTCCTTCATGGTCATCAGATCCGCCACTGCCTGAGTCGGATGATACTTCTCGCAGCATCCATTTATCACTGGTACAAGCGATGCTTCAGCCATTCTTCTCAAGTCTTCATGTTTTTTAACTCTGGCTAGGATTCCGTTAACATTCCTAGAGAGATACCGGGTTTCATCCTTTATATCAGCCATTGTAAATTGGGTAGTTCTCCAGTCTATGTAGAGAGCGTGCCCACCCATCTGATACATAGCCACCTCGAAGGCTACCCGAGTTCTGGTTGAAGTTTTCTGGAAGATCATGGCTAAGGAACAGCCCTTTAGGGCATCTATGTACTTCTCCGGTTTCTTCTTTATGTGCAGAGCGGAGTCGATCAACCTTTCTAATCTTCTACTATCCCATTCCTTAAAGTTCAACAGATGCATTTCATCAACACCAATTCCTTAAGTAAACAGAATTTAGGATTCAACCGGTATAGCGCTATTCCATAAGTATTTGAAGTACTCTTTTGCTAGCTTTACTAGACCTATATGATTTGACCATAACAGTAATGACGACCCTTTCTCACTCAAAACTAAGATGACCTCGCGCATATCAGCTATCACACCCCCGCCGAACAGGGAATCCCTTCTCCTAACCTCACAGAAAGCTGAAAAACTCCTCGGTACGCTACAATCTTCTGACATCATAATTTGAACTTTAATCCCTTTACTCGCCAAACGATTCAGTTCTTCCCAGAATAATTCTAATATTTCCATGGATGATGGGGGCATAGCTATCATCAGCTCATCTTTGACCCCACTCAACATTTCCTCAAGCTTCATTAGAACATCGAATTCTCCACGGAGAATCCAGATGTCTGGTCTCTCTCTGAAGACCCTCTTCTCATAAACAGGCTGGAGACTCCTTAATATGGTCTTCTCCCATGACCTGATCTTCTCATTCAGGCGCATCTTTACAGCAGTGAATGCTTCAGAAGGGGACTTCGGATAGTACTTTTTAGGTCTACTCTCATCGGATTCAATCCAACCCTTACTTATCAGTGAATTCAGAACCTCATATATCTTCGAGTATGGAACCTCGGCATCTTTACTTACAGCATCTGCCTCCGAAGGCCCATTTTTTAGAAGCGCGAAATAGACCCGGCGCTCGTAATCTGTCAAACCCAGCTCAGCAAGAACCTTCTTAGCTTCCTCCTCGAGCTCCACAGCACCCATCCTTCAACAACTATTCTACTACAAGGCTAATTTTTGAACGTTTTCATCGAGAAAGGTGAAGCCAGAATTAACCTTTAGCCACGGATTCCAGAGGGAGAATAGCAAAAGACTTATGCCTAAAGGCTTGTAATCATTAATGACGAAAAAGGTGCCAGAATGCCCATCTTTGTAGCCGATCAAATACGTCGGATAGGGTTGAGTATACTTCAAAGGTTAGGAGTTCGAGAAAGAGACGCTGAATGCGTTATAGAACATCTAGTGGAGTCGGATCTCATGGGACATAGCTCCCACGGCATAATCCTATTACCCATCTACACTAAAATGATTAAAGATGGCAGAATAGATATCCACGCCAAACCAAGAATCCTCAAGGAGACCTCTACTACAGCCATTCTGGATGGTAAGTGGCATTTTGGCCAAGTGTCAGCTCGTATGGCGATGGACATAGCCATAAAGAAGGCTAAAGAAGCCCACTTAGGCGCAGTGGGCATAATACACTGCAACCACATTGGGCGACTAGGCGCTTACTCGCAGATGGCTATTAATCGAGATTTAATAGGGATTGTGATGTGTAACTCTGGACCTAAAGGAGGATGTGTCGTTCCCTTTGGCGGGAAAGAAAGCCGCTTAAGCACAAATCCCATCTCAGTGGGTGTTCCAGCGGGGAAGATGAAACCGTTCTTAATGGATTTCGCCACTTCTACAGTAGCTTTTGGGAAACTTAGAATTTTAAAGAATCAAGGAAAAACCATTCCAAAGGGATGGGTACTCAACAAATACGGGGAGCCCACTATTAATCCGGAAGATGCCTTTAACGGTGGGATGCTCATAACTTTTGGAGGACACAAAGGATACGCCCTCTCCCTTCTAATAGACATTCTAGGCGGAGCACTCACAGGAGCCGGCTGCACTTCAAGTGATGAGTACGAGGATGGGAATGGAACTTTCATTCTCACCATCAACCCTAAAGGTTTTGGTTCAACAGAGAAGTTTATGAAGAGAATAGATGAACTCTTCACTAACATAAAAGAGACTCCTACTCTACAGGGCTTTGATAGAGTATTGATACCCGGCGAGTTAGAGTTCGAGATAAAGGAGGAAAGATTGAAAAAAGGTATTCCCATCGATGAGGTAAGCTGGAGACAGATAACAGAACTTGCAGAGGAACTCAGTTTAGACATTGATAGGATTCTCTATGGATAAGCTGCTTAATCTTTTTTCAACGCTGACTACACATTATGTTTCGTTCCTTAAGTGTTAAATTTGAACTGAGTCTAGTTATCTTTGAGGGGAAATAATTTGAAGGGAAGTAAAGCTATAGCGGAAATTCTCCGGATGGAAGGCGTGGAGTTTATCGCTTGTTTTCCTCCGACGCCTATAATCAACGCGGCTCATGAAGCTGGAATTAGATTGATACTCACACGGAAAGAGAGGGTTGCGGTCAACATCGCCGACGGTTACGCTAGGGTGAGTAGGCGCCCAGGCGTAGCCAGTATGATGCAAGGAGGAGGAGTAGAGAATGCCTTTGCTGGCGTCGCCCAGGCATGGGAGGATCTTGTGCCCATACTGGTATTACCGGGAGGCGTTCCGAGGCATAGTATAGGCTCACGTACCTTCGATACCATACACTGCTATTTGAGAGTGACTAAGTGGGTGGAACGCATTAATCTCGCTGATCGTATCCCAGAGATGATGAGAAGAGCCTTTACCTACCTCAAGACTGGGAGACCCAGTCCCGTTCTTTTGGAGGTTCCTGATGACGTGGCGGAGGAGGAACTCGATGAGGGGAAGTTTGATTACAAGCCTGTGAAGGGATGGAAGACTCCTGGAGACCCGGAAGATGTAAGAGTGGCTGTTAGGGCGCTTCTTAACGCTAGAAATCCCTTGATATACGTTGGAGAAGGCGTCTTTTATGCTGGTGCTTGGGAGGAACTCCGTGAATTTGCGGAGTTAGTTCAGGCACCAGTTATGACGTCGATGAAAGCTAAAAGTGTATTCCCAGAGAATCACCCATTATCTGTCGGTTTCATACGGGGTAGGCCCGTGGAGTACTTCCTGAAGAAGGCGGATTTGATCTTTTCTATAGGAGCGAGCTTGGCTAAGGTTCCTTTAGCGTGTTGGTTTCCCCCGGGGAAGACCATAGTTCAATCGACGATAGACGAGTGGGACATCAATAAAGACTACCGGGCTGATCATGTGATAATAGGAGACTCTAAACTTGTCTTGAGGCAGTTGATTGAAGAGGTTAAGCGACAGGGTGGAGAGAGGCCGCCAAATGAGGCGCTAATGGAGGAGATCAGGAGACAGAAGGAGGAATGGCTGAAGGAATGGATGCCCTACTTTACATCAAGTGAGGTCCCGATAAATCCTTACAGAGTGATATGGGACCTGATGAATACAGTTGACAGAACAAAAACCATAGTTACCCATGACTCTGGAAACCCTAGAGATCAACTTAGCTCCTTCTACGAAGCGATTATTCCTAGAGGATACATAGGGTGGGGACACATAACGACGCTGGGCTACTCCTTAGGCGGTGCTATGGGCGCCAAACTAGCTGAGCCGGAGAAGACAGTGATAAACGTGATGGGTGATGGTGCTTTCGGTATGGTGGGAATGGACTTCGAGACGGCAGTCAGAGAGAAGATACCTATAACCACTATCATACTCAACAATTATGGCTTCGGCGGGTATGATAAATACGCGCCTTACTCTTATCACGTTTCAGGAAATTACTATAAAGTCGCTGAGGGCTTAGGCGCGTATACAGAGAAAATTGAAGAGCCAGATGAGGTAGGACCCGCCATAAAAAGAGCCATCAAAGCTAATGAATCTGGAAAAGCTGCGCTATTAGAGATTAGAACGAGGATGTTTCCAGTCTATCCGAGTTTCCCTGGAGCAAGCTGGTAGAAAAATCTCCTAAATCCTCCTACTTTTTAATAGTCGTAGGCTTGGAGCGTAGCCCTGTATAAATCTTGAAGGTTGGATTTAGGCAGCTGTTGATCTCCCTTCTATGGGGACGCGTTCTCTCCATATTCGGACAGGAGGCGGTGTCATTACGATCCGTTCTTCACCTAAACGAGCGATATCACCGTGAATAAGCTGAACGTACTCATAGAGCTCATTAACTGCTATCTTAACATCCTCTACGCTCTTTTTTGCCAATGGACTGACCTTGACTATCAGAATGTTCCCAGTCTTTAATTCGCTCTTCATCTCCTCAACATCGCTCAGATCCCGAAGAGGTAAAGCCTTCAGGTAGATAGTCTCTTGGACAGGAGAAGGTTTAGAGGATATCTCCTCAATTTCCACTATTTTCTCTTCCTTCTTTCTCTTTCCGAAAACACGTTCGAAGACTTTTCCTATGTTTGACAAAACCATCTCCACCCTAAATTAACATTTTAATCTTTCATTTGGCAGTTAACATATGTAATTGGCAGGTCTTCCCCCTTATGGGAACTGATGAACTATTCTTTATAGTCCAATTTAAAGGGTATACACTTTCTCATGATATATAATTTTCTAAACAAGAGATCCTAGAAATCGCTCGTTTTGTTTTCGACATATTTTTATTCGAATACATAAATCTATAGTCTTCTCAAAAGAAAGAAGAGGAGTGCTAGCGAGAATGATCATAACAACGAAGAAGCCGGAAGAAGAAGTTAGAGACATGTTGAAAAAATTCAAGAAGATTTTCATTATCGGATGTGGAACCTGCGCAACTACATGTCAAACTGGAGGGGAAGAGCAAGTTAAGGAGTGGGTCAGTAAACTGGAAGATAAAGAGGTAACGGGAAGCGTAGTTGTGGAGAGCCCTTGTGACACGAGAATATTGAAACGCGACACGAGACCCTTCAAAAAGGAGATAGAGGAAGCTGACGCGATTCTATGTCTAGGTTGCGGAGCAGGAACACAGAATGTGGGAGAGTACTTCGATAAGATAGTAATACCGGGGTTAAACACTAAATTCTTGGGAAAAATCGAGCGAATAGGACGGTTCTACGAGAGATGTAGAGCATGTGGTGACTGCGTGCTCTTCGAAACCGGAGGCATATGCCCGATAGTTAGATGTGCAAAAGGTTTACTTAACGGACCCTGTGGAGGCATGTTTGATGGTAAATGTGAAGCCGGCGGTTACGAGAGAGATTGTGCTTGGGTTCTCATTTATGACCGCCTCAAGAAATGGGGGATGCTGGAGAACTTCAAGAAATTTAGACCGCCTAGAGATAACTCGAAACTTCAGGCTTCTCCAAGAGAAGTTGTTTGGAGGTAAATGGTGATGGCTGGAGAGGGAATCTATAGCAATTTAATGAGAAAGTTAAAGGAGAAGCGCTTTGTATTCACAGGGGAATTAGAGCCTGAAAAGACTACCAGTCTAGAAGGAGACTTTAAAGCCGCTGAGGCTATGAAGGAATATGTGACTGCGGCAAACGTCACCGATAACCCCCAATCTTTTGGGTACATAAGCAGTCTTGTAGCAGCATATTTAGTACAGAGAGAAACTGGCTTAGAAACAATCTATCAACTTACATGCAGAGGCCGTAGCAGACTGGCTCTACTATCTGACATCTTAGGCGCCGGAGCGTTGGGTATAAAGAACATACTAGCACTTACAGGTGACCATACTACCTTAGGTGATACTCCACAAGCAAAACCGGTCTACGACTTAGACTCCGCACAGCTCATCTACATGATAAGGAAGATTGTTGACGAAGGAGTAGATTTAAATGGCAATACGATCGAGCACCCACCGAAGTTTCACGTTGGAGGAGCAGGAAACCCCAACGCTGATCCTCTTGAACCTGAAATCCTCAAAATAGAAAGGAAAGTCAATCTCGGAGTCGAATTTATTCAGACACAAGTTGTCTTCGATATAGAGACAGTGAAGAGATTCATGGATGAAGTGAGATCCTTTAACGTTCCAGTCTTGATAGGAATATTCCCATTGAAATCCTTCGGTGTCGCTGACTACTTCGATAAAACAGTACCTGGAGTTAAAGTACCTAAGGAGTTACTGGAGGCACTAGCTAAGGCTAAGGAAATAAAAGATAAGAAAGAAAGGCGGAGGAGATACAACGAGATAAACCTTGATTACTTCGTAGATTTTGTAAAGGAGATACGAAAGACGACTTCCGCAGCAGGCTGCCACATTATGTCAGTAGGCTACGAAGAGATAATCCCGAAACTTGTGGAGAGCATTCGCTGACGAACCGTCCATCCCCCAAATTTTTGATTTTTATGGAAAAAGATTCTTGAACCCCCTAAAAACTTAAAAAATTAAATACGCCATATTGATGGGAAGGTCTAAGGAAGGACGGGTCCACTTGACGCGACTTATAAAAACTGGCAACATTACCGCTATGACATGCCTCATACTTATAGTTCTTCCCCTATTACTAACCGCAACTTCACATACAATTGCTGCTTCCCCTGTGTTATCGAGTCTAAATCCTACAGAGGGCTTCGTAGGAGACGAGGTTAAGATCGAAGGAAAAATAGATACGAAGGGAGGAGCCTACGAGATCCTTTGGAACGGTAACGTCCTAAAACTTGGGAATTGTAAAGAGGACGGAAAGGAAGTCTCAGACTCCTTCAAGGTACCGCCTACAACAGCTGGAATTTACAATGTAACTTTACGTGATGTAAAAACGGGGGAAGAGTCAGATCCGGTATCCTTTGAGGTTAAAGTACACTTCACTCTAACTTCCACGCCTAAAAGAATACAAGAAGATGAAAGCGTAACCTTGAACATAAGCGTCACTGGTGGCTTATCTAAGGAGAAGTATCTCTTTACCGTAAAGGTGTCTCCTCCTAAAGGCGAGAGTCGGACCGAAGAAGTCGTATTGTACACTAATGATGTAGGTAATGGAACAGGAAAACTGGTATATCCAGAAGATTTCCCAGATGCTACTACCGACTACGTTGGCATATACAAGGTGAACGTAAACTCTACATTAATCGTTGGTAATTTCACAGTAGGTCTAACTGAGAGGTACACATATCGCAGACTTGAAACTGTTCATATCAAGGGAGTAGGCTACGGATCTTACGAGTCTGTTATAGTCGATATCAAGAGATACGAAGCCTCCGTTGAGGGATTTCCCCATCGTATCAACGCTACTGCTGACGGAGTAGTGTTAGATAAGTGGGAAATTCCTATAGATCAGACCCTAGGACGTTATATAGTATCCATAATAGCTGCTTCTCCAAACGGCACAGTGAAACTCATAGGTGACACGCAGGAGTTTGAGGTGACTAGGGCAATTTTCGACTGTAGGGTTCAAGTAGTAGACCTCACGAACAAACCTCTAACAGACATTACTGTAAAGGCGTACAATGTTACTTCGGGGAAAGAGGTCCAAGACCAATCCTTAAATGAGAGCGGCTGGTGCGTGTTCTCTTTGGATGCTTGGAATTATACTTTCCGTGCCTTTCATAGAGACGTGAATGTAGGAGAACTTCAAAACATCGCGCTTCTGAATACTACTACTCTGAGCTTAAAGGCGGAACTGGGAAATATACTGGTGAAGGTGACAACAGAAGATAAAAAACCTCTGCCAATGGTTAAGGTGAATTTCATCTACAATTACACAACAACTGAGAACGAGACTCTATCGAGAAACAGAGAATACTGGACCGACCTTGATGGCATGGCAATTATGGATTACGCCTACCCTCACTTGAATTATACTTTAGAATTCAGAAGATACGATATACTGTTCCAAACCCTTAACATAACGGATCTGCCCCTCCAACCTTGGACGAACCTCACAGTAACATGCCCAAATTACAATTTAAATCTGGAAGTAGTAGACTCAAAACTTAACCCCTTAACAAATGTAAAAGTGAATCTGACAGATATTGGTAGCGAGGTTCAAGTGGGACATGGAAGAACAGACAACAATGGTAAGATTACTTTACGATTAACTCTTGGGAAATACAGAATCGAGGTGTACGATTACAATGAAGAGTTCAATAGAGTCCTAACCTATAACGTGACAATAGTTGATTTAGTAGAAGACGAACAAACATTCCAAGTGAAATGCAAAGGATACAATCTGAATGCGTACCTTCAAATAATAGACTATTTCGGTCAACCTGTTCCTAGCGCCATCGTCAGAATAACATATAGAGATTCTTCTCTAGAGCGAACTACAGATTCAAATGGCGTGATCTCATTACCGAAAGTAGGGGGTGAATATACGCTATCAGTATACAAAGACGGAAGGCTTTTAGCCATGAAACCCATCAAGGTGGATAAATCCGGAGAGTACACCATCAAGATCGATAACATAGTCATAATAGGAGGCTATCCAATAGAACTGATCCAGTTCATATCAATAATTTCGATATTGGCAACCCTTCTCCTGTTATCTCTAGCAATGATTTATAGAAGGCTACTCTCCAAAAAGTTAAGCGTTATACAGAGGTATCTGGAAAAGATTTAATTACGTGAATATAGAGAAAAGTTTATGTTGAAAGGCCTACATTTGAGAGCGAGATGTTCTGCCGATAGAGGTTCGTTTAACTTTGTCGACAATAAAATATTGTTCTCCGAAATGTAAAATGTTTAGATGCGGCAAAAGGGCATTGGTTTTCCGAGGAGATAAAGCTTGGTGTAAGTGGACTGAGGACTACTGTGAACCGTCCAACTGCAGTTATGCTATGTGCATACGGAGACGGCTGTTGCCTAACGGAATCTGCGGCGAGACTATAAAAAGGAAGACTGTAGATAAAAGTCCCGAAGAAATTTTTATGCCAAATATCAGACTAAAAGGGAGGGCGTTAAGAAAAATAGGTGAAAAAGATCTATTCTAGAGAGGAAAGAGATCTCTAAACGGCTTTAATCCTCCTAACGACTGGCGGACGGATCTTCTTTAAAACGCGATACCCACAGTAGGTGCATTTCACACTTCCTCCTCTCAGCTCTAGCTCCTCCGATGTAACAAGAGAGCCGCATCTAACACATTTATATACCAGCCCAGAGGCAGAATCCTCCACCATCTCTATCCACTTCCTCCTTTTAGAGAAGAAGTTCCTTTTTAATTAACATTTCTAAAATCCTAAGAAGGTTAGCGCAACTATCTCTATCGATAGCCTTTTTTATTGGAAGATGAGACGTAGGTTTCGGGAGCTGAAGAGATGAGAATTTGCATAGATATGTTAACTCCCAAACAGGTATTATTCTTTGATAAGGTAAAGGAAAAGCTGGAAAAGAAAAATCATAACGTCATCCTTACAACTAGGAAGTATAGAGAGGCTGAGCAGCTTTTAACTATGAGAGGACTGAAGGCGGAAGTTATTGGTAGACATGGTGGTGGCGACGTTTACTCTAAATTGATTGAAAGTGCTAAAAGAACTATTGAATTAGCAGAATACATAAGGAAAATTAGGCCTGATGTCTGTCTTTCATTCAGTTCTCCAGAGATGGCTAGGGTCTCCTTCGGATTAAAAATTCCTCACGTCACGGTAAATGATTCACCTCACAGCATATTTGTAGCGAAATTGACTATTCCTCTATCGGTTATTCTATGCACGCCACAGATTCTAATGGAGGATTGGCTGAAGTTAGGTTTAGGGCTAACCAGGGATAGAGTGATTACCTATAACGCTCTAGACTGTATAGCCTGGCTGAAGGATTTCAAACCAACGAGAAGCGTAATTGAAGAGTTGGGATTAACCCTCGACAAACCTATTGTAACAATTCGTTCAGTCGAGAGAGCTGCATCGTATGTATCAGGAGAGAAACTAGATGTAATTCGGCTAGTTAAGATTATCAAAAAACGTTACCCAAAGTTTCAGTTTGTTGTTCTTCCCAGATATGAAGAAACAGAGCATCTTAGAGCCGTGTTACCGGAGGAAGTCATAGTCCCTGAGAGGGTGGTGGACGCTACTAGTCTCCTATCCTTCACCTATCTATTTATTGGTGGAGGAGGAACCATGACTACAGAGGCTTGCTTGATGGGCGTTCCCTCTATAAACTTCTTCCCCAACCAGACACGTATACTTAACTTCCTCAAAGAAAGAGGCCTCCTTTGGAGAGCGGTCAATTTAGAGGAGGTCTTAAAACTATTTGAAAAGATTGCTAAGAATTATGACGAAATTAAAAGAAGGCTGAAAACAGTATCATCAAACATTGTGGAGGGTATGGAAGATCCAACCGATGTCATCGTGGAAACACTAATGAAAATCAACAATTTTTACTAAATATTGGGAAACATTTATTTTTCTCCATATTTTTAAGTTGAAATAAAATTTTGTTATAAAAAGTAAATATGAGAAAGTATTTAAATACTTTTATAAAATGTTGTGTATGTTAGAGTTGAATTAAGATGTCAACTGAAGAAGTATTAAAAGGTTTAAAGGATGCTGTAGTAAATTTTGACGCTGATAAAGCTGTGGAGTTAGCGAAGAAGGCTTTAGATATCGGGTTGGAGCCTACAGTAGCTATTACGAAGGGGATCGCAGAAGGACTTAAGGTCATAGGAGAGCGCTTCGAGAAGGGAGAGTTATTCTTGATGCACATAGTAGCAGCTGCTGAGACAGCTAAGAAACCAATCGATGAAGTTCTGCAACCTGAAATTTTGAAGCGTAAAAGCTCAATGGAAAGTCTAGGTAAGGTGGTTTTAGGCACAGTCGCTGGCGACATACACGACATAGGCAAAAATTTAGTAGGGGCCCTTCTCTTCGCTGCTGGATTCGAAGTCATCGATCTCGGCAAGGATGTCCCGGTAGACGTCTTTGTCCAGAAAGTTAAGGAAACTAACGCAGACATAGTTGGCGCGTCAGCGCTACTCAGCACAACGCTGCCAATGCAGAAGGAACTAATCGAGGCTTTAAAGAAGGCTGGACTACGAGATAAGGTTAAAGTTATGATTGGAGGAGCTCCCGTTACAAGAGAGTGGGGTGAAGAGATAGGTGCGGACGGCGTTGGCGTAGACGCCATGGACGCAGTTAGAGTAGCAAAAGAGCTCATCGGCGCAGCATGAATCCAGTGAGGAAGCCAAATGGTTAAGAGAGGATTAAAAGGCGGACAATTACGTTTATTATCTGAGGATGAAGTCCGCGATATACACGTTGCTGCTCTAGAAGTTCTCTCGCAAGTAGGAATGGAGTGCTCTAGTCCACGAATAATGGAGATTTTCAAAGAGGCTGGAGCAGACGTCTGCGAAAAGACAAGAAGAATCAGAATACCAGAGTATATCATCGAAGACTCCCTGAAGAAGGCCCCTAGTAAGGTAGTTCTCTGTGGTAGGAACCCTGAGAATGACATACTTCTCGAAGGGGACAGGGTCTACTTCGGTATGGGTGGAACTCCGACACCTTACATCTTAGATCTCTATACTGGAGATTTCAGAAGGCCAACAAAGAAGGATATGGAAGATGTAACTCGGCTTGGAGACGCCTTGGAGAACATGTCTTTCTTGATGACCATAGCCGGCGCCTTTGATGTTCCTTATGAAGTTGAATATCTACATGAGTTCGATGCCCTCTTTAACAACACCACCAAGCCTATAGTCTATTCTACGCCTGGAGCCGACGCAACTAGAAGAGTCTTGGAGATGGCGTCTGTTATCGTTGGAGGACCTGAAGAGTTAAGGGAGAGACCAATCTTCTGTCTTTACGCCGAAACAGCCTCGCCGCTCATGTTCCCGAAGGCAAACGAGAATATGATTGAATGCGCGAAGGCCGGTGTTCCAATAACCCTAGGTCCGATGCCTTTAGCCGGCGGCACTGGACCCATAACAATCACAGGCGCCAATGTTATCGGTTTATCTGAGAATTTAGCAGCTATTTCGTTAGTGCAGCTTGTGAAGCCGGGAGCCCCGATTCTACTTGCAGCTTTTGCTGGTCTTATGGACCCGAGAACTGGAAGATGTGCTTATGGCTCACCTGAATTTGCCCTTGGAGTAAACCTAGTGAATGCTCAACTTGCAAGATTCTATGATCTGCCTACATTCGGTTTTGGCGGTCCATCAGACTCCGCTGTTCCTGATGCCCAAGCTGGATCCGAGGTTACGATGAACCTCATGATCTCTGCTTTGAGTGGAATAAACTTAATCCATGACTGCGGTTACCTCTCAGGAGGAAGCGTAGGGTCTCCGGAAATGGCGGTCATCTGCAATGAAGTTGCAGGGGTAGTTAGTCGTATATTGAAGGGAGTGTCGACAGACGACGAATGGCTAGCAGTAGATGTGATAAAGAAAGTAGGTCCAGGGGGACACTTCATGGCTGAGCCTCACACACTGAAACACTTGAAGGAAGTAGTGTTCATCCCTGAACTCTTCGATAGAAGACCTGAGATGGTCTGGAAAGCCGATGGAGCGAAAAGTCTAAGACAGAGAGCGAATGCCAAGGCCAGAGAGATCCTAAAAACTCATAAACCAGAGCCTCTAAGCGACGACGTAAAGGAGAAGATCAGAGAGATAATAAAGAAGGCTGAGAAGGAACTTGTAGAGCACTAGACTCTTCTTTTATCACTCTTTTTATTTGAAACATGCCCAATATTTACTTAGTAGAAGCTTCAATCTGCTTATAACTGTTCTAACTTCGTTGAAGATCTGTGGTATTTCTCTAGGTATGGGATATTCCTCTTTTACAGTTGGTTTTTTCAAGCCTATGACTCCCGCAGATAGGGCATACCAACATTTAGGAAGTATAAGAGGATTGTAACCACTACCTAGAATCAGAACAAGTTTCCCTTTACAGACCTTTTCTGCCACTTCAGATAGAATTACGGCGATATTGTAAAAGCCCTCCGTCGTCAATCTTAGACTTCCGAGAGAGTCCGCGAAATGGGCGTCGCTTCCTCCATTTGCTACTATAATTTCAGGCTTGAATTCCTCCGCTAAGGGGAAGAGGATCTCTCTCAGGGCGTATAGATACGCTGCATCTCCGGTTCCAGGAGGAAGCGGGACATTTACATTAAATCCTTTACCTTCTCCTTCTCCAATCTCATTCAGAAAGCCTTTCCCTGGGAATATTGTTCTAGGGTCTTGGTGGAGAGAGATGAATAGAACGTTGGGGTCTCCATAGTATATGTCGCTGGTTCCGTTACCAAAGTGAACATCGTAATCCACTATCAACGCTCTCCTTAGAGAGTCACTCCTCCTGAGATACTCAACGAGGAGTGCAACATCGTTGAACAGACAGAAGCCGCCTCCAAAACCTCTACCTGCATGGTGGAACCCGCCTCCAAGCGCTATAGCTTTTGACAGATCTCTAGAGAATACCTCAACGCCAGCTCTTATGGAGCCACCTGCTATCAACATGGCTGCTGAGAGAATATTAGGGTTCACTGGAGTGTCAAGATCGTACCTTCGAGATTCTTCGGCTAAGCGAAAGATTTTCTCCACGTAATCTCCCGTGTGAACTAAGAAGAGGTCCTCTTTAGAGATGGGCTTAGGTTCTAGAAGTCGGATATTTTCCAAGTCGAAGATTCCACGATCCTTTAAGTAGTGGAAGGCATTCGTGAATCTATCCCCTCTGAAGGGGTGTCCTTCGCCCAGATCGTAAAGGGAGTATTTCGAGCTGTAGATTATCCCAATTCTCGAATTAGAGGAGTTCATAGCCACCACTCTTTGACGGCGTCGAGTGTCCCTTCCAGATATGCTTTAGAACTCGTTTGAGAACGTAGAGGATTCCCCCTGCAAGGAAGCAGACGGAACAGAAAGTGTAAATCCCAGATTCGATGAGGAAGCTACTGCTATAGAATGGGTTTGTATACAGGGGATAAAAGGGCTTAATATCTGTGTATAATGGAGCGTCAAGTAGTATATGGAAGTAGACACCGAGGAAAGACGCGAGGAGTACGCCAGTAAAGGAGACCTTCTGCCTCAACCCGATGAAGGAGGAGAATCGCTCAACAGTACCCCTAAATTTGAAGGCGAGGAGAGCCACTATAAAGGCGATGATGGAGCCTCCTAGGAAAGAGTGAAAGAAGCCATGGAGAGGGTATTTAAGTCCTAAAAGTAGGACAAGGAAGGGCTCCAAATCTACTATAACATTCGCCACTAGGAAAACTGGAAAATTTACGAATCTAAATAGGAGTAGACCAAAGAGCGTCGCTGGTCCGAGATGAAAGGGCGTAAAGGGCAATCTTAATCAAGAAATAATAGTTTGAAACTTCTATTAAAACTGTTTTTCAGACCAATAAAAAGAAGAATAAAGTTGGGAGGTTAGGCTATTCTGAATATTGGATGCATTCTACTCGGCATCTTACCTTTCTCCATTTGAAGTTGCCCATAGGCGGCATCCACCATAGCTATAACTGGGAACATGTACTCACAGGCTTCTATTGGACCGTATAATAGGAAGTCCGCGCCTACACTGGCCGCTAAGACATTGGCGGCTGCCATCGCGGGATGAAGGGCTTGTTTCCCCATTTTCTTCTTCAGCCCTCTCCAGGTGCCTATCGCGTTATGTGCGCCGCAACCTACAGGGAGACCCGTCTCGTCTTTGATTATCTGGATGACATTGGCGCCTATCCCAAGAGACGGAACGTCAATAACGCAGGTATCTACTAGAGGCTTATCCACGCCGTACTTACTCGCCTCTTCAACCAACTTCTTAATTGCGTATACCCGCCCCTTCGTAGTGAAGTCCTTCATGTAATAAGCTAGGATTATGGAACTTGTAATCCCAGTCTCTTTGATCTTCTCCATCTCTTCTGGCGTATACTCCGGCGTGAGAGAGTTGTAGACGATTCTATCTTGTAATCCACTCTCTTTAACCCAATTGAGAGTGCCTAACCTTATACTGGATGAAACTCCATCCATAAGTAACGGGGCGTCTGTTACGCCTGCTAGGAAATCAAGATACTTACTAAGGGTTTCGGGTGACGTCCCAACTACATCAATCATGCATGGATTTCCAGTCTTATCGGAGAATTCTTCCTGGAGATTAACCAGTTTCTCAGCTGCCGCCTTATCGAACTCACCTGTCCTCTCGTTTATAACTATCTTATGCTTGTGATAGAACATACTTCCTACGAGAACCGTTGCATATTCGCCTGGGATTCCTCCAACCTCAACCTTCCCAATCTTGAATCTTTTCTGCGGAACTTTAAACTCCCACATTCCAACCTCAACCTTTTCCCAAGGAATATGCAGAATTAGTGGGATAAGTATTTATGCATTTTTAGGTTCCCTATTTCGGAAGAATAATAAAAACAATGTAGGGTCCTTCATCGAAGACTATACGTTTTGCTAAATTTGGTGGAAGCGACGCTCCTACCTTATCTATTAGACCATAGACATTTCCGCCAAATTCTTCATATAACTTCAAGGGGTCTTCTCTGCCATGGAAGGTTCTGAACCCAGTTATCAACTGAACCCAATAGAAGATTCTCCCATGAACTATGATTATTGAGTCTGAGGGGAGTACCTCTCTCAACTTTTCCAGTTCTTCGATTCCTGCTTCGTTTATTATAGGCCCCATACGTTGACTATATAACACCGCGTCGTAAAGGGAGGAGAAAGAGATCACCAATATTAGAGCGACTGTTACTATCTTTGGTAAGTCGTGGTTAGCCCGTATTAATCCATAACCAGTAAAGAAGGCTAGGGGTAAGAAGTTCATCAAGGAGAACCTCCAACGCCAATCCGGAGGTATGAAAGGCAGAGAAAGAAAAGAGCAGACAGCGAATATGGAGATGAGTAATAGACGTTCCTTTCCGGATCTCTCCCTCCACAGATCATTAACCAGATATGTAAGCCCGAGAATAAGCGGAATTGAGAGTAAGTAAACAATTTGCATAACCTCATGAAAGGTCAAGTCGATAGTCTCTTCCTCAAATGACGAGATAAAGCTCAAAATTTTACTGAACTTCCAAAAGGCTCCCGGCATAATCGCCAGTAAAGTAGCTAGGCATACTATGAGAGAACCGAATAGAATAAGAGAAACTCTACCTTCTCTTGAAGGAAACGCTCCCTTTAAGATCCAGGTAGCAACCAGATAACCCAACACCACTAGAAGCGATAAGCCGGAGGGGTAGATATGGGTCGTGAATGTCAACAGTAGAAAAACGAAAGAAGCAGCGTAATATTGAGATTCAGGTTTCTCGCAGGTTTTTAAGAAAAGATAGAGGAAACAGAGCATAAAGAAGATTCCTGCAGTGTTTTTTAGCAGATCATTTAAAAGCCTCATATGGAGCGGATTAAAGAGAACCATAAACGCGGCTATGGCGCCTGCCTTCCAATCTCCAGCTAGACGTTTAGTGAGTAGGAACGTAGGCACTGCGATGAGAGAAGAGAGCACAGAGATTCCTATCTTAATTCCGAGAGTGACATCGCCCAATAGTAGAGCCCAGGGCGCAAAGTAATAAAAAATGAAGGGTGTATCATCGTAGAAAAGCCATCCGGTAGATAGTACGCTCTTAACTTGAATGTTGTAGTATGGACCGTCGATTCCATAAGAGTAGGGATATTGCAGGTAAACCAACAATCGAAAAACGAAGCCAAAGAACACAATTAAAAAAAGGATTAACCACTCAATGTTTCTTGTAAAGTTGAGACGAGATGAAGAAGGCGCATCGCTCACCTTTCTCACACAATATATGTTCTCAGATTAATGAACAATATTAGTTTTGAGGAGAAGAAAAATGAAAATTTGTAACTCATAAATTAAAAGTCTACTCAAACGTTACGTGGAAAGCACCTTTTGAATCCTTTATTCACGACGAATAAAAAAGGTCTCTGTAGGTTTAGGTGTCTTTTCTGCTTATTGGAGGGAATCATGCTATTAATGTGAAAACGCCCAGTCAAATCTCTCAGAAAGTAACTGTCCTTCAACTCATTCCTGAAGCAAGATGTTCAGTTGACGATCAGTCTATTCCTATATCCTTCGCCTTCTTACAGATCTCGATTATATCCTCCATCCTCGGCATTCTCGGGTTATTCGCGAGTTTCTGAGGGTTCGCCATCAAGGTAGCGGCATACTCCTTGATGCTCTCGTCCTTTAACCCGAACTCTGCGAGGTTTCTAGGGAACCTAATAGACCTCAAGAGTCTCTTGACAGCTTCCACGCTCAGCTCCGCAGCCTCATAGACAGATAGCCCATCGGTGTTCTCGCCTAAGGCTTCAGCTATATTAGCGAATTTCGGGTAGTTGGAGGGCATATTGAACTCCATAACATAGGGTAGGAGTAATCCCGTGGCGACGCCGTGGGGTATCCCATGATTAGCGGTCAGAGGGAAACTTAGACCATGAGCTATGCCCGTTCCGGCGTTGTTAATCGCGATGCCCCCAAGTAAGGCAGCATAGGACATCATGTAATGTGCCTCCAGGTCCCTTTGGAGGTTTACAGCCGTTGGGAGGTAACTGGCGATTATGCTGATGGCTTCTAGGTTTATAAGGTCGGTTAAGGGTTGAGAGAACGTGCATACGTAACTCTCGATCACATGGGTTAAGGCGTCTACCCCAGATACAGCCGTCAACTCGGGGGGCATACTCAAAGTTAAATTTGGATCTACTATGGCAACGGCAGGGCATATATTTATGCTGTTGATTAAATTCTTTGTCTTAGCCTTGTTATCGTTTATATTAGAGTATTTTGTCACCTCGCTTCCGGTGCCGGATGTGGTAGGACAAGCTATAACGGGAAGGATTGGTTCCTTCACCTTCTCAACTCCGTAATAATCACTAATTCTTCCTCCTTGAGTGTAGATGATGCCTATAGCCTTCGCGGCGTCTAAAGCGCTACCACCACCTAAACCCAAGAGGAAGTCAGGACGGAACTCTCTAGCCAACTCTGCACCTGTATGTATCGTCTCTACGCTTGGATTAGGCTCAATTTTATTGAAGACACTGTATAAAATACCTTCTTCTTGGAGTATCTCCTCCGCCTTATCTAGTACACCACTCTTACGCGTTGAAGATCTACCCGTAACAATAATCGTTTTCTTCCCTAATTTCCTCGCTTCCTCTCCTAGTCTCTCTTCGAAAGTGTTAGGTCCGAAGATTATCTTCGTTGGCAGATTAAAACTGAAAGACAAACTCACTTCATCTAAACCTCCGATACGCTACTATTAAAGTAACCTTATCCCTAAGGAAGATATATACTTTTAATGAGACCGATTTTTAAATTGGCAGCTCTCAATTCACGGCTTCCAGAATTTCCAGTCGGGTCCTAATAAGAAACCCCAGCAGATCATTCCGTAACCTAGCCAATTTAGGAAATAAAACACAGCCTCAGAAACCCAACAGAGGAAGGTCGCACATAGTGAACAAAAGACTAAAATAAGCCTTCAAGGGAGTATGGAAAGTTTTCTACGGGCGCTGTCCCCCATTTAACTAACTCCCAGCTTCATAGTAGAGCGGTTACGCTCCTCTGGGCTGGGTACTCTCTCTGTTATGGGTTTCTCGCGCCCGCGCCCGCCGTGTCCGGTGCCTGGGTAAACCCGCCTTCACCGGAGGTGAACACCAGCCTCAGTTGGGTCCGTCTGCACCAGTCTGCATCGAGATGCCGGCGGGATTAATGTCGAGTTACCCGACATAATAAGGTCTGTGATAGGTGGGAAATAAGGATTATTGCCCTCAAACTCTTATTTGCTTCAATTGGAATAATCGATTCAAATCTAGTTCGAAAGCCGCTGCTGGATTTTCCAGCCTCCAATTCTCTAGGACTAGGGGGTGTATCTCACCTATCAAACCGACATCTTTCCCTGCAATCGAGATACTCCCCACTCTCCCTTCTATGAAACTTCCATGCTCAGTTTCTTTCACTATACAACTCAACCCTAAATTCCGGAGTAAAGCGTCCAAGTTTGATCTAGCCTCTGTAAAATTAGCGTTGGAGTGAATGGTAACGCAAGAGAGCTTCTCCGTATCAACACTCTTTGTCTCCGCGTTCTTATCGGGGATGATGGCGTATCCCACTTCGAATATTCTCTGGGGATACTCCACGTGGGTGTTGGCTCCGAGGAACTCCAGTAGTCCCGGAAGTAGCCAGTTCCGTAGGCACGTTAGATATTGAATCTTCGGGTTCAAGATCTCTATTATGGGAGTAGGCTTGATGTTCATTTTAGTGAAAAGGTTATCCGGGTTCGTCAGGGTATAAGTTAGTACTTCCTGGAAGCCTAGGCCTATCATGATCTCCCGGATTAAATCTCTGAATTCCCTCTCAGGTGTTACGCCTCCGATTGTGGAGGCCATAGTCCGCTCCGGCTCTATATTATCGTATCCGTAGGCTATCGCTATCTCCTCCACTACGTCCACTGGGTGCATGATGTCGATTCTATAACAGGGAACCTCCACGGTCAGGGTATCCCCCTTTGCTGAAGCCACTCTAAACCTAGCTTTCTTCAGTAGCGCGGAGACTTCTCTGCGGCTCAGTTCTATCCCAAGAACCTCCTTTATATAGGGGAGGGTGAGGGTCACCGTCCCGGTCTCCAGTTTAGGCGTGGTTACTCGCTCTTCATTCTTATAGGAGTAGATTACTTCAGAGGATTCTATTCTTCCCCCTCTGTCGGCGAAGGAGAGAACCACTATATTCAATGTATTCAAGACCGTTTCCTTCCTTGTTCCAGTAACCTCCACCAGTACGTCTCTAGTTCTCTCTGTGATCCTACCTAAATCGTTAGAATTGATTATCGGAGGGAAGGAAAGAACCCGCTCTTCAGAGTCTAAGAGTATAGGCCACACCTCGTACTCTTTGACTATGCCGCCGTATTCTATTCCCTTAGGATGCTTCTCGAGGATCTCCTCCAGAGTCAACTCCTCCTCAAACCCTAAAGGAACGAAACTGATCTCTCTAGGTTTTGCAACGGTGTATCTGAGCGGAGGTTTGATCAACCCAAAGTCGTAGAGGCCTATGGAGGTTCTCCGTCTTCGTCTGCCATAAGTCTGATCTAGCTTATCCTGAAGGTGCATAGCACCGCGAATTATGAGGTCATTTAACTTAACCCCCCTTACCACAGCGCATCCGATGTAGGGGCGGATATGCTCAAGCCTAGAGTCTACGCTAACCGTCACTCCAGAATCGCCGTAGACACTATAAGTTTTGAGGCCTTCCTCAATTCCCAAGAAGCCCCTTAGGGCTCTGGCTAGCCCTTCGATATTCCATATATCCGGTCTATTGCTGTCTTTTATCTCTATGTGAGCCTCCGACCCCTCTATTAGTTTAATCTCTCCCTTAACGTAGGAGAGTAAATCATTCAACTCGTCTATGTCTGTCGGGAGTTTTCTTCCAAGGAGGTTCTCGAAGTCTTTTAGGTCGATCTGGACTGTTGGCATATCAGATCAACTCCTTATTCCTTAGCCATTCCAGATCCTTAGTGAAGAGGTAGCGGATGTCGTCTATCTTCGCCTTCATCATGAACAACCTGTCCACTCCGAGTCCCCAGGCTATAACTGGCACGTTAATTCCTAAGGGCAGCGTCACCTCTGGTCGGAATATTCCTGAGCCGCCGAACTCCATCCATCCATACCCTTCCTTATAAGCGGAGAGCTCTACACTAGGCTCCGTGAAGGGGAAATAGTCGGGTCTGAACCTAACTTTATCTGCACCCGCGATTTCTATGGCGAACCTACTCAGAATTCCCAGTAGATCGCGGAGGGTGAGTTCTTCATCGACTATTATCCCTTCAACCTGGTTGAACTCGGAGAGGTGGGTTTTATCCACTAGCTCCGGCCTGTAACACCTAACGATGGAGAAGTATTTGCCGGGTATCTCCAAGTCTTCGCTGATGAGGGTTCTGGCGCTGAGGGCGGTTCCGTGTCCGCGGAGCAGGAGCCTTGCAGCTTCTCTCTTAGAGAACTTGTAACTCCAACCTTTAGATCCAGTCTTCCACCCGGACTCATGGGTCTCCTTAACGTTTCCCACTTGAACCTCATACTTACTTATATCTCCGAAGTTTGGTGACTTGACAAAGTATATATCGAATATTTCTCGGGCTGGATGATCTTGGGGTGTGTAGAGACTGTCAAAGTTGAAGAAAGCCATCTCGACGGTAGGTCCCTTCATCTCCTTGAAGCCTAATGCAATTAACTTTTCCTTCAATTCGTCTAGAAATCTCAGATAAGGATGCTTTTTCCCCGGCCACACCGGCGCAACCGGGGCTTCGATATTGTACTTCCGGAGCTTAACCTTCCTCCACTCTCCAGAGGCTATCAGCTTGGGGGTTAGTTGACTCACTTCCTCTACTGTCTCTATTCCCCTCCTGAGAGTTTCCCATCCAGCCTCGGTAAGTGTAACTTCTCTAATAGTTTTCGTAGCGACCTCAACCAGTTTCCTTCTCCTCAAAAGTGGCACAGCTAACCTGAGTTCTCTCTCAAGTTCTTCCATCTTTAGGCACTCTTTCTCAGCTAACCGTTTCAACAGTTTCTCATCGGCTCCCAGAGGGGGTTCAGAAACCGCTTTGAGTAATCCGCTTTTCTTCTCTAGAACCGCCCATCCCTTCCGATGTAACCATCCAAGAGCAATAGTCAGGAGATTACCATGAATTGAAGCCTCCTCTGCTACGCGTTCTAGCGGGGCTTCACCGCCCAGATTTAATAGCTCCTTTATTAATCTCCGCTCTGGTAATCCCTTCTCTGCGTACTCTAGTCCTTCATCTCTTATAGACAGAATCTTCCATTCTTTCTCTCGGATATCGATTAATCCAGAGGATTTCAGGCTTAGAGAGGCCCTCATAACTGCTGCTTGGGAAAGGCCTTTGCGCTTTGAGATCTCTTCTACCGTAGCCTTTCCATGGAGCTCCTGGAGGGCTAAAAGAGTAGTTCGTTCATTCTCTCTGAATGCACTCAAATACCCCTCTCCTACACTAAATTATCAGCATTTTTAATCGTGTCCTTCCTCCATCCAGTATAAAACAGTATCGTGCATTCGGAAAATAATATGCAGAATTAATCTTAACAGAGAAGGGGGCTTTCCTATGCGAGATTAACGAAATTGGCGAGGCATCACATCCACCTTTTGCGCTACTTGTATAAAGAAAAAGATTATTTATCTTTTATCCGACTTCATAGGGAGACGTATTCACTGAGGATGGTTCATTGGTGATTGATGATGCGGGAAGAGCGGGGGGACATGGTAGTTACTCCTTGGCAAGTTTCTGGTAGCGTGGATTATGACAAGCTAATAGAGAAGTTCGGAACAGAACCAATAGATGATACCCTCTTAGAGCGTATCAAGAAGCACGCTGGTAAACTCCACATACAGCTCAGAAGGAAGATATTTTTCTCCCATAGAGACCTCAATTGGATACTTGACATGTACGAGTCTGGTAGTAAGTTTGTGCTGTACACTGGAAGGGGACCATCGGGCCCGGTCCACATAGGTCACATGGTGCCTTGGATCTTCACTAAACACCTCCAAGATGTCTTCGGAGCCAAATTATACTTCCAAATGACAGACGATGAGAAGTTTCTCGTGAATCCAAATTTGACTACAGAGCAAACTATCGGTTACACTTACGATAATGCATTAGATGTTATAGCGGTAGGCTTCGACCCAGATAAGACTGTGATTATTTCTGATATAAGAAATATAGCGGCGCTATACGACCTAGCAATTAAAGTCTCCAAACTTGTGACTTTCTCTACTGCAAAGGCGGTCTTCGGCTTTCAAGAGAGCTCTAATATAGGTATCATATTCTTTCCAGCTATACAAGCGGTTCCATGCTTCCTCGAATCCTATATGACTGGTGAGAACACCCCCTGTTTGATTCCCGCAGCCATCGATCAAGACCCTTACTGGAGGATAGCAAGAGACGTAGCTCCACGTCTAGGCTATTATAAGCCTGCCCAGATCCATTCCAGATTCCTACCAGGCCTCGGGAAAGGAGGAAAGATGTCAGCCTCTGAACCCGAGACTTGTATATTTTCAACAGATCCACCCGAAGTTATTGAAAGGAAAATATGGAACG
>CAZOCN010000004.1:0-27671 GCA_964578315.1 uncultured Candidatus Bathyarchaeia archaeon | reverse complement strand
TACACACCCAGCCTTCTTGGGAAGGGCGCTGCTCGATTTTGATGAAAACTTGAAGGCAATAGAAGCTGGGGAGATCGACGACCTTGTAGCTGGAGCAACCCTCCTCGATCACGCTCAAATACTTGAAAGGGCGGAGGTGATCTGCTACTCTGATGGACTTACGAGGGATGACAAGGAAGCTCTAGGATTCAGGGATGCTAGCACCATCGAAGAAGCTATTGAAATGGCATTGGAAAGGGAGGGTAAAAACGCGAAGATAGGCGTCCTTAAATGCGGAGAGATTCTGCCCAGAGTAAAAACTTCTTGAAATAAACCTTAAGAACCCATTTAAATTATGAAGGGTTCTCTCTTTTTAGGGGAGACTCTGATTCAAAGAGGTGAAAGGTATGAGGCTGAGGCTCCGTATGGGCTTCATAGTGAACCCTATCGCTGGTATGGGAGGCAGGGTAGGATTGAAGGGTACTGACGGTGTTTATAGGAAGGCTCTTGAATTAGGCGCTAAGCCTGTATCTCCCTCTAGGGCGGTCATGTTCCTTGGTGAGATGAGAGAAATGATCGAGGGAGAAGATGTGAAGATTGTAACTTGCCCTAAATCGATGGGTGAAGAAGAGGTTAGAGAGGCGGGTTTATCCGCTGAGGTTCTGGACATCCCTATTGGAGAAGAGACAACAGCTGAAGACACTAAAGAAGCGGTTAAGAGAATGCTGAAAATTGGGGTAGAGCTCCTCGTTTTCGTTGGAGGAGACGGAACCGCAAGAGACATCTATGATGCATTAGGCAATGAAGACTTACCCGTCCTCGGGGTTCCGGCGGGAGTTAAAATGTACAGCGGAGTCTTCGCCAACAACCCCTCGGAGGCGGCTGAGGTAGTGGTCGAGTTCCTTAAGGGAGACGCGCAACTTCTAGACCGTGAGGTCATGGATATAGACGAGGAGAGCTTCCGTAGAAATAGACTCTCCGTGAAGCTGTACGGATACTTGAAGAGTCCCTATGTCCCCATGCGTATTCAAGATTCTAAAGCCGTTTCACCTGAGACTGAAGATGAACAAGAGAACCAGAGGGCTATCGCAAGGTGCATAATAGAGGATATGGACCCCGAAGGAGTCTACATCCTAGGTCCAGGAACCACCGTAAAGGTCCTCGCGGATCTCCTCGGCGTAGAAAAGACTCTTCTTGGAGTGGATGTGTACCGAAATGGAAAGTTAATAAAGGACTTGAATGAGGAAAGGATCCTCAAAGAGATCGAGGGAGCCTCCAAGGTTTGGATTGTAGTCTCCCCTATAGGGCGTCAGGGAATGCTATTCGGTAGAGGAAACCAACAGATAAGCCCCAAGGTAATAAAGAGAGTTGGTAGGGAGCGGATAATTGTAGCCGCGACGGAGGGGAAGATAAGAGGTATAGAAGACGGCGTCTTGAGGGTGGACACAGGAGACCCAGAAGTCGACGAGTACCTGAGAGGTTACATAAAGGTCATCGTTGATTACCGTGTATGGCGAATGATGAAAGTCCAATGACTCAGTTAGATCTCCGCTTTTCTCAGTAGATCCACTAGATTACGGAGAGCTACCCTGTAAAATATGTATGTTATGGCGATGGCGATTACACCACTTGCCAATAGGGCGAGGTACAGGAAACCTTGCGGTATAAAAATAGAGAAAGGCGCGTTGACACTTCTTAATAGAGGTTCCAGTAGGAAGGGAGATGTTGGAGAGATTACCAAACCGACGATTAACAAGCTGAGGAGGAAGTTTAGGATTCCCCAACGCGTCCTTATCATTCTAGGCCTAGGAAACTCCATGAAATCCGCTCCTTTCACACCAATGCTTAAAGAGGCCATTCCCACAGAGAAGATTAGGAATAGAGATTCGACTAGAAAGATGAAGGGTACACTACCTCTCAGTCCAGTTAATACAGCACTTAGAATTCCGCATATGAAGGTTATCGTGTAAGAGAAGAGGAGGATGAAGGAATACTTCGCCTTTAAGAGGCTCTTCGCGTTGATAGGGGATGAATAGAGGAGCCACATGGAGGTACCCTCCATCCCTATCATAACACTCCCAAGCATCATCGCCGTGAGAACTCCAGGCATCCATAAAGTGAAGAGATAGATGAAATTTGAAGAAAAAGGAGTCTGACTCTCTGCGCTCAAAAACTGTAAGAGGGGCATGATCACTACGAGTATGGGGAGTATGAAGAAGGACATTAATTCACGGCGTCTAGTGAAGGCTCTGAAGTCCTTCCTCAACAACGCAGCCTCCACCGTAGAGAACCCCATCTTCATCAGAATGCCTACTTTAGGGGCATAACGGCCTCTGGAGACCGTTATGGCTGGCGGCTCATAGAGGCCGAATCGAGTGTTCAGTTTCACAGCAACCTTGAAAAGCGCTAAGAGAAATAGGACGGAGAGAGTTAGGAAAACCGTCGTCTCCAATAAGGAGTTCTTTGCGAAGAAGGAGAGAGCTGTCCCCAACCATACATAAGGGAAGAACCAGATCATGCTCTGGAAATTAGCTACACTCTCAATTAAAAGGAGAGAACTCATTCCAGAAGTTATCGAGAACCACAACACGTAGAAGACTATGAAGAAGAGCAGCATACTCACAAATCTCACCCACACAGCAGCCTTTCCAGAGGATTTGTACACGGCACCTGTAAGTCTCACTTGGAGTACTCTGAGTATCTCAGTTGTTAAGCTAGCGAGGAGAAGGGCTATTACAATCGCGAAGATGGTTAGCATGGCAAGGGGAGTCAATCCGAGGAAGAGGGAGGCCACAGAGACCGAAGTTGCCAGGAAGAGAGCGAAGCCTATAGGAACCCCTAAGAGAGTTGAAATCGCTATCGCGAAGGTATGTTCCTCCCAAGTAATCGGAAACCAGTAGGGAGGCTGAACGGATAACTTTAAGCCACTCATCTGGATCTGAGCCATCAAAGTGAAGATTACACCGAAGATCAAAACGAGGGTGGGAAGTGCACTGTAGAGGTTCATAGCACCCTTGAACATCAACTCCTTCAGAAAAGCATCAGAGGTATTCACGTAAAAGTTCCCTACCAGCAACCCCACGACTACCCCCAAAGCCGCGGCGCCGATATATAGTGCATATCTGAAAATACTCCTCTCCATATACCTCCTTTTACGGGCACCTCTGACGAGGCGTCCTGCCTTCAAATCTACATCTATAAGTTTCAGGATAGTCTTCCAATTCATTTAGTCAGCGCCTCGACGATCGCTCTGACGTCTCCTGAACCAGTCAATCTGAGGAATACGTCCTCCAGGTCCGAGCCGGGGAGCTGAGCCTCTTGCCTGAGCTCTTCGATGGTACCGAGGGCCAGAAGTTTCCCTTCATTAATAATCGCGATTCTATCGCACATCGCCTGGGCGATCTCAAGGATATGAGTGGACATCACGGTTGTGACCCCTCGGAAGGTTAATTCCCTGAGAAGATCCTTTATTATCCTAGCTGACTTGGGGTCTAGACCGCTCAGGGGCTCATCTAATATTAGGAGTTCAGGTTTATGAACCAGAGCTGAGATTATGACCACCTTCTGTTTCATTCCCTGAGAATAGCTACTTATCATATCGCCTTCCCTCCCCTCCAATTCTAATGCGTTGAGATACTCAGCGATCCTATCCTTCTTCTCCTCAGGAGACAGCCCATAGATGTCGGCTGTGAAGTCTAGGAACTCTAGACCGGTTAGAAAAGGGTATATTCGAGGCGCTTCAGGGACGTAGCCGACCTTCCTCTTCACTTCCAGAGGGTTCCTGCTCACATCGATGCCTAAAACCTCGATATAGCCAGAATCCGGTTTTATTAACCCCAGAATCATCTTTAAGGTTGTAGATTTCCCTGAGCCATTAGGTCCCAGTAACCCGAAGATTTCACCTCGCTTCACAGTTAAACTTAAACCGTCAACTGCTACCAGATCATCGTACCGTTTAACGACATTCACTAACTTGACAGCAGACTCATCAGCCACGGAGAACCCTCTCGTATACATTAGTACTCAAAGTTAACTTTTCTAAAAACCTTTCTTAAGCCTAAGCGTAGAAATAGAAGTTCACTCTAAGATTTTACTTTCATCTAGCTCTATGCCTAAACCAGGCCTTGTTGGCGGTTTAAAGAAGCCTCTCTCCGGGGTTAGGGGGTTCTTATATACGCTTTGGAATACTTGATTGTATTTTATGAGGTACTCTGCGATGGGGCAGAGAGTCTGCGTTTGAGAGAAGAGCAATTGGATTGTTGCCTCTATACAGCCTGTATGTGGAATTACCGGTACACCGTAGGACGAAGCTAAGGCGCATATCTTCAGGATTTCGGTTATCCCTCCGGCCCAAGTGATGTCAGGTTGGATTATGTCCATAGCGTCTTTTTGGAGGATTTCTTTGAAGCCCCATCGGGTATACTCATGTTCGCCTCCAGATATTGGAGTCTCTAAAGTGGAGGTTAGTTTAGCGTATCCATCCAGAAGATCGGGCATAAGGGGTTCCTCTATCCAAGCCAGCTCATACCGTTCCATCTTCTTAGCCATCTTGAGAGTATATGGGACGCTCCAGCTCATCCAACAATCTACCATGAGGTCAACGTCGTATCCCACGGCATCCCGGATGGTCTTAACTAGCTCAAGATTCTTCTTCATTCCCTTAACGCCATCTGAGGGGCCGTAGCGGAAGAACCATTTCATAGCGGTGTAGCCTTCTTCTACGAACTGCTGCGCACGCTTTTCCACATCTTTCGGATCTAAAGAGTACCCGAGCGTGCTGGCGTAGGCTCTGACTTCTCCTCGTGTAGGTCCCCCCAACAGCCGGTAGACTGGTTCGCCTCGGGCCTTGCCGATGAGGTCCCAGAGGGCACAGTCAACAGCGCTTATAGCCATCATAGTCTCACCTTTACGTCCATGAACGCAGGAGCGGTACATGATATCCCAGAGCCTTTCAATAGCTAAGGGATCTTCACCTAAAAGAAAGGGTTTGACTTGGGTGTCAATTATCTGAAGTTGAATAGGTCCCCGTATCGGACTGGAAACCCCGGTAACGCCTTCGTCTGTGATTATTAGAACATGAGAAGTTACAGGCTCCGTTTCCACTTCAGAAACTTTCAAGAACTCACCGGCACTTACTTTTTTGTATTTGGGGTAGACATCTACAGGCCTTACAAGGCGTTCCTCCCAGAAGGGACCACCACACATAATTTTACCCTTTAAAGTTACAGCCTTTACATCTACAATCTCCAAATCAGAAAATCCTCCATTGAACACTTTAATTCGTATAGATATAAAAGGTTGACCACTTCCAGGGAATAAAGTTAAAAATGAGCTGTTCAGCATACGAATTAAGGAAGGTGTTAGTATGAGTTTCGAGTTAAAACTGAAGGAGTTGGGTGTAGAGCTCCCTGAGGCTCCTAAACCTTTGGGTGCCTATGTTCCAGCCGTCAAGGTTGGTTCTCTAGTCTACATATCTGGTGAGAAGGCTTCTGTAGGAGGCGTATTAAAATATAAAGGGAAGGTAGGGAAGGACTTGACTTTGAAGGAGGGTTACGAAGCTGCGAGAATCTGCGCTATAAACTGTCTCGCCGCCTTGAAGACCATCGTTGAAAGTTTGGATGAGGTGGAGAGGGTCGTTAAAGTAATTGGATACGTTAATAGCGCGGAGGGCTTCAATCAACAGCCTAAGGTTGTGAATGGAGCATCAGAACTTCTTCTCCAGATCTTCGGAGAGAAGGGACAACACGCTAGAGTGGCTGTTGGAGTCAATGAACTCCCAGACGACAGCCCCGTAGAGGTCTCGATGATATTCAAACTTAAAGCATAATAGGAGAGTTAGGTCTCCCTCGCATCGAATAGTTCACAGAGTAGTTCATAGAGCTCCCTGCCACCCTCAACCTCCTCGAAGAGGCTCTTCTCCGCCACGAGTATTCTCCGGGCGGTTTCTTTCGTCCTTATCCATTCCCGTTCCCTCCAGAGTATCTTATAGTTCTTCATCTCCACCCAAGCTCTAAAGATTAGAACTATGAACATTCCAACGGAGACCATAAGGTTCAGAAGGTAGATTTCGAGCAGATCCATCTTTAACACCTTTTCATGAACTCTAGAATTAACGCTGCAGAACCTCAATAAATAGGTTAATGGCTCAAGTTTAAAAGGGATAAAAGTATTAACCTCGTAGATTATGACCAGCGGAAGCGGTGTGTAGTTTGAGCGAACTCCTAGACTGGTTTAAAAGGCGGATAGAAAGGAAGACCTTCAGAGTTTTGAATAATCACTTGAAGACTACGATAAGAGCTGTAGAAGGTTTGATGGAAGCGATAAAGGCGACGGCCAAGGGAAATTTGAAGAACATCCCTTTAATCATTGAGAGGGTTGAGAGGGCTGAAGAAGAAGCGGATGGTTTGAGAAGAAGACTAATGGAGGAGCTTGCAAGAGAAGAACTTTCACCTGTAGACAGAGAGGACCTGATGCACTTAGTAAAGAGAGTGGATATGGTTGCTGATTGGTGTCGTGAATCCGCCAGAATTCTAAGAGTGATCCACAAACGAGAGCTTTCAAAGACCATTAAGAATGCCATATTAAATATGATGAAGGGAGTTGAAGAAACCGCTCTTGCCCTCCAGAAAGCTATAAACCAAATGTCTGAAAGCCCTGAAAAAACTTTGGAGGCGGCGGATAAAGTTGAGAGACTGGAGGAGAAGGTGGACGAACTTTATGAAAAGGCCAGATTTGCTCTGGCAGAATGTACAGAGGCTAAGGTTGGAGTGATGATCTTGATCGGCAATCTTCTAGAGACTATCGAGGGTATTGCAGACTCTTGTGAGGACGCTTGTGACCAAATTAGGGTCATCATTGTTAGACGAAGATCCTTGAAGAAGTGAAGAAGAAAAGGATTACAGATCTCTAGTTCTTTCTCTTATAGAATGGACCTCTCAGCACTCTTCCGGGAAGGGCACCTGTATGTCTTCCCTTCTCTACTACGACTTCACCGTTTATGATTACATAACTTATTCCTTCAGGGTATTGGTGTGGATCATTGTAGGTTGCCTTATCTTCTATCCTTTCAGGATCGAATACAACGAGGTCAGCCCACATTCCCACCCTGAGTAAACCGCGGTCAAAGAGTCCTAAACGATCAGCGGGCATAGAGGTCATCTTTCTAACGGCTTCTTCTAGAGACAGTATAGACGCTCCTTTCTCCTCCGGCAACTCAGGTCTAGTCTCGCCTCGAACGTATTTACGATAAACTAAGGGGAAGACACCGTAGGCTCTAGGATGCGGAAAGCCAGAGGCGGGGTCCCCAGCTGTGTAGGCCCTCTCATCCGATTCCACCATGGCGGCTGGATGCTTTAGAACCATCCTTAGATCGTCTTCGTTGTGAAATTCCCCGGTGATCATGATCATCTTTCCCTCCTCAATTAAGAGATCGAAGATTACATCGTAGGGGTTCTTCCCTAAAAGGGCGGAGATTTCTCTTATGCTCTTACCATTGAAATGCGGATTTTTTTCACTCTTAACGATTCGAATCTTCTCCCAACGGCCATCTATTCCCAGAATGATCGAGGAGCTGTTCAGGTACTTATCCCGTTCTAGAGGAAGCTCCCCCTTTATCCTTTCTCTAACATTCTCATCCTTCAGTCTTCTCACCATAGCCGCGAAGCCTCCCTCTTGAACCCAGTCAGGAAGGAGAGAGGTCAGAGTAGTCATTCCATAGAGGTACGGTGGGACGTCACAGGTTACGTCGACTCCTCTTTCTCTGGCCTTATCGAGAACGTCTAAAACTTTAGGGATTAACCCCCAGTTTGGATAGTGGGACTCTATGTGGCTGATTTGAACTGGAAGACCAGCTCTTTCTCCTATTTCAATAGCTTCTTCTACTGCCTCTACAAAGGTAACGTCTGTTGATCGTATGTGAGTTGCGTATATTCCACCCCTCTCTGCGACTACACGAGAAAGCTCCACTATCTCCTCCGTTGTAGAGAAGAAACCCGGAGCGTACCCGAGACCTGTGGAGATGCCGAAGGCTCCATCCTCCATACTCTCTGCTACTAGAGCCTTCATCTCTTCAAGTTCAGCTCTCGTCGGCGAGCGGTCATCGAAGCCCATGACGGCTACCCTAACTGAGCCATGGCCTACAAGCGCAGCAACGTTACAGGATACGCCTCTCCTCTCAATCTTTTCAAGGAACTCTCCTAGCGTATGCCATTCGATAGTAGGAACGGGAATGAAGGCCGAGAGGTACCTATGCAGCATATCTTTAGTAGAATCCTTCACTGGGAAAGCGGAGAGGCCACAGTTACCTATACAAACAGTAGTTACACCCTGCATCACTAAACTCTCAACATAAGGGTTTGTGAGAAGGGAAGCATCTGAGTGGTTATGAACGTCTACGAAACCCGGAGAAACTACCAGACCTTCAGCGTCTATTACCTTCTCCGCAACACCTCCAACTCCGCCGACTTTCACCACTCTCCCGCCTTTAACATACACGTTAGCCTTAAACCACGGATTACCGGCGCCATCAACTACGAAACCCTTCTCCACAATCAAGTCGTAAACCATACCAAATCACGCTTCCATTACCTTGGGAAAAAGGGCTCTAGCTATAGGTTTAAGACTTTGCTAAAAAATTAGCTTCCCATTCTGAAATGACAGGTAACCTCTTATGAAAATAAAAAGAAGGCTACGAACTAGCTTTTGGACGCCTTCTGAGGAATACCGCAACTCCAACGACTGCGACAACTACCGCAACGATTACCACGAGTCCTACCGTTAAACCTGTTGGAAGTGAAGGCTTGGTCGGTTCCTGAGGTCCCTCCGGCGTTTCTGTTTCTTCGGGAGGCGACCATACATAAGCGGTGAAGATAGGATCATGTTCGATTCTGAAGCCGCTGTAAACAGGATATGAGGTGACAGAGAGATAATTGGCGCGTTCTATTTCTAAGAGACCGCTTTTAGCCTCTTCGTATAGTGGAGGATCCATGTGGACTAGGACGAGAGGGACGAGTTTGAGAAGGGTTGTGTGAATATGGAAGATGGAGTTCTGCGCGAACCCTTTCACCTTGCATGTCCTTGTAACAGTATCGTAAACATCATAGTAGGTTTCCGTCGGATCCTTAGTGTAATTATAAAGCTTATAGGTTTTCTTCGATCCAAAGTTTGTTTCGAAGATCTTCTCTTCATCATCAGCGTAGGTAGAAACTACACTGTCACTTATTATGATCTCATTATCCGTTACATTCTGTCCTCCGGCTTGAGTGTAAGTTGTATGGTTGAGGATCACGGAGTTCTGGAATAACACCATGCTCATACTGATCCTTTCTCTCTGGAGAGCTTGGTAAATGGTTTCGTCGGAGAGTTTCTTCCATTTAAGGTAACATCCAGTGGAATTAAAGTGAATTATGCGAGGTAGCAGACGAACGAAGCCTATACGCCAGAGGTCTGTCATCTTTCCAATAGTGTAATTTGTCGTTAAGGTGGCATTTCCACTTGAAGGGTCGATCTTCAAGTTATAAGTGAAGGTTAACTCATCGTAGAGCGTTAGGGCTACAGGGATCTTCTCATAGCCTGGCTTTTCCGGAGTTATGTAAATCCTCCACCATATCGCCGTCAGATTCGTATATCTCATTCCCCACTTCCAATTCAATTTGTCCGTAGAGAAGGTCAACGGAATTGGAGTGGCTTTACTGTGGATCATCGGTCCCGTAGAATTCGGGAACAACATACTCATATCGTATCCTAAACTGAAGGATGCCCAGAGGTTATCCTCTTTGTCGGGTGAATCTGGAAAGATAGAATCTTCAGTCTCATTGTACGCGAGTAGCATTATGAACGCTGAAGAAACCACCACATCCTTTCCATCTTCCTTTGACTTGTAATGTTCCATGAAGGACTGGATTGGGATCGTGAGAACGAACTTCTCAGTTGTCAAGTTAACCAGACCTGCGTATAACAGTTGAATACCTGAAGTGTTTATGTATACTAAATGTAGGTTGGCGCGCCAATCCTCAGGAGGCGGCTCTTTCCCATGGGTTGAAGCGTACTCCCGCGCGTAATCGAGAAAATCTATTGTCTTGCTCCAGTACTCCTCCTTGAAATCTTCCGGGTTCAAGGCGTCACTTGCATTGACAGTGGTAGTAGCCATGAAAACAGGGCTCAGCAGAAGTAGGATCAGTACTACTCCGCTCAGAAGTAAAGTACGTTTCATAATTCCACTCTCTTCAGTGATCATAAGAACTTTTTTTACTAATTTAATTAATGTTTATGAATTGAAAAAATCTTCTAGGAATCTATATAGTATTCTCATTTAAATATCGAGGTAGGATAGGTTATGTCTAATAAGGGAGGTTTGGTATTTTGGTGAATGCTCCTTTCAGGATGGGAGGCAGTTCTCTTAGGGACTTACCTAGGCTTAGGGACTGTCGCCGTAGGAGAGCCTCAAGTTGGGATAAGACAGGCGGAAATAGGGACTACGTGAAAGTGCCTAGCGGCGCTACAGAAGTAATTGCGGATATTAAAGGTGCCGGCTGTATAACACATTTATGGACGACTCTAGCATGTGATGATGAGTATTACCTTAGGAAGATACTGTTGAGGATGTTCTGGGATGGCGAGGAGAACCCAAGTGTTGAGGTGCCTATAGGAGATTTCTTCGGGATAGGACACGCCATAACAAAAAACTTCGTCTCTCTACCTCTCACCATGTCACCTCAGAATGGAAGAGGATTCAACTGTTTCTTCCCCATGCCCTTCTACAAGGAAGCGCGTATTGAAGTAGTTAATGAATGTTCCACCGAGATTAGGGCGTTATACTACTATGTTGACTATGAAGAGTATGAGACCTTAGAGGAGGGACTTGGAAGGTTTCATGCTATGTGGCGTAGGGAAAACCCCTGTAAAGGAGTGTCGGAGGCGGGTATGACTAACAGGGAATTTCTCCATGAAGGGACTAACCTAACCGGTGAGGGAAACTATGTCATCCTTGAGGCTGAGGGACGAGGACATTACGTGGGATGCATACTGAATATCCATAACTTACGCGTCACTTTCCAACATAACTGGTACGGAGAAGGAGATGATATGATCTACATCGACGGTGAAGAGTTCCCCTCTATACATGGGACTGGAACTGAGGATTATTTCAATAGCGCTTGGTGTCCTAGAGAGGAATACTGCGCGCCATATCATGGAATAACCCTAGCAGGTGGAGAGAACTGGTCTGGTAAGATCTCACTCTACCGCTTCCACATTGAAGACCCAATATACTTCAGCAAATCCATAAAGGTAACCATAGAACACGGTCACGCCAATAGACGATCCGATGATTACTCCAGCACAGCTTATTGGTATCAAACAGAGCCTCACAAGAAATTCCCGCCCATACTACCAGTAGACCAGAGATTACCCTTAGAATGAGAAACGGTAGGAAAGAGAGGAGTAGTTCCCCTCGATCATCAGACTGCGTTGAATACAAAAATTATTTCATTGAAGCTCTGTCTTGTATTAATCGGAGGGTTTAGCTTGGTCATTGTTTCACAAGAATTGATACGTAAACATTTGCAGGACCCTAAAATTGCTAGGATGTATGATCTGCTTGAGAAGGACCTAGAGGTCCAGACTTATCTTGAGATGAGTAATGTGATGGCTGTTAAACGTTTGAAGTATAATGATCACGGTTACGTTCACTCCAGAATGACCGCCGGAAGCGCCTTGGAGATCTTCGATCTTATAATTGATGCTATAACGCCTACTACGGTATCAAATGGCATATGTAGTGTGGAAGATGCCCGTTTAGTAGTGCTCTGCGGCGCTTACCTCCATGATATAGGAAACGCTGTGCATCGTGAGAAACATTTTATCCACGGCTGTTACCTAGCGGACCCTATTCTTCAGCGTTTACTCAGTAAAGTTTACCCTCAACGGAGAGAGCTAGCCCTAAAATTGAAGCAGGAGATTCTTCACACCATCTTCTCCCACCAAGAGGAGGTCCGCTGCCTCACCGTTGAAGCAGGCGTCGCCAAAGTCGCCGATGGAACGGATATGGCTGGAGGCAGAGCACGGATACCCTACAAGAAGGGGAAAGTTGACATCCATTCTCTCTCAGCCCTTGCTATAGATAAGGTAGAGATTCTTAGGGGAAGATCAAGACCTGTCAGAATAGTCATTCATATGGATAACCCTGCTGGAGTCTTCCAGATAGAAAGAGTGCTGAGTAGAAAGATCGCTACTTCTGGAATAGAAGAGCTAGTAGAAGTTGCAGCCATGGAGGAAGGCAGAGAGATTAAACTCTCTCGGGTAGGTGATAGAGTAAAGCGTCAACCGGCATTTTAGAGAGCGGGGGATCATGAGGTCGATAAAGGCGATAACCTTCGACTTTGGAGGAACCTTGTGCTCTGGAAAACTAGATTCGAGAGCCTTCCGCGAACACCTTTTAGAGTATCTGAGAGGATCGGGGTATCCTGTAACTTCAACTACGTTGTCTAAGGCGATAGATAGAGCTCTTGAAACTCTAATGCGAGCTAGAAGGAAGAATGTAGAGTTGAAGTTCGAGGACGTCTACTCCAGCGTTCTGAGAAGAATTGGTGTCCGCCCCACAGAGGAGACCTTAGATTACGTGTATGGTTTGTATACTCGCTGCTTCGCATCTGAACCCTTTGAAGGCGTTGAAGAGATCTTAGAGAATCTATATAAGAGATACAGACTCGGTATCATATCGAATGCAACAAGCAATCTCCCCAGAGAAGTTTTGGAAAGGAGGAAGTTAAGTCACTTCTTCACCGTAATCGTGGTATCTCGGGATTTAGGGGTGAGAAAGCCTGATCCGAGAATATTCCTATACACGTTGAATAAACTTGAGGTAGAAGCGTCTGAAGCTTTACATATCGGGGACTCGATGATAGAGGATATTGTAGGCGCTAAGCGTGTAGGGATGAAGACGGCTTGGATAAAGAATGAAGACGCGGAGGTTATTGAAGAACCCGACTTCGTTCTAAACTCTGTGACTGAGTTACCCAAAATACTTACAAACATGAATAGAGTAAGAGAAGTTTGATGAAGGGAACTGCTTATTTGCGTGGTGTAACCACATGAAGGTTTCCTCATCAGGATAATGCTTTATAGATTAAGGTTAGGGAAGGGAGGATATTGGAGTATAGGTTAGTAGCTGATTTTTATGAGAAGATAGAGAACACCACTAAGCGCTTGGAGATGACCGATTACTTGGCAGAACTATTTAAGCAGACTCCTAAAGAGTTAATCGGCAAGGTGGTTTACCTTACACAAGGGAAGCTCTACCCTGACTTTGTGGGAATAGAGATCGGAATGGCTGAGAAGATGGCTATAGCAGCCATCAGCTTGGCGACTAGAAAAACGAAGAGGGCGATAAATGAAGAGTTGAAGAGGACAGGTGACCTCGGCTTAACAGTGGAGCGGTTGAAGGTTGGTAGAACCTTATTCGAGGGAACCCTCAGCGTCGAGGAAGTTTACTCCTCCTTTGAGAAAATAGCTCATACATCCGGAAAAGGTTCTGTTGAGGTGAAGGTGAGACAACTCGCTAGACTCCTAACTAAAGCCACCCCAAAGGAAGCTCGTTATATCCTCAGAACGGTGACTAAACGGTTACGTCTGGGAATAGGGGATATGACCATACTCGACGCCCTCGCCGTGGGGATTGCGGGAGACAAGAAATACCGGAAGGAATTGGAAGAGGCGTATAACCTCTCCTCAGATTTGGGGTTAGTCGCTCAAACCCTAGCCCAGAAAGGGATAGAAGGCATAAGGAAGTTCCACGTTACAATAGGACGCCCAATCAGACCCATGCTTGCTGAGAGGATGAAGTCTGCAGAGGAGATATTAGAGAAGATCGGTGGAGTAGGCTCCTGCGAATATAAATACGATGGGTTGAGGGTTCAAGCACATGTGTCTCCTGAAAAAGTTCTGCTTTTCTCCCGTAGACTTGAGAATATAACAACCCAGTTTCCAGACGTGGCTGAGGCGTTACGGGAGAGCCTTCAAGTTAAGGAGGCTATCGTAGAAGGAGAGTGCGTAGCGATGGATCCGAATACGGGGGAGATGTTCCCCTTCCAGATGGTTTCTAGGAGGAGAGGTAGAAAATACGAGATTGGACGTATGATAGAAGAGATACCTGTAAACGTCTACTTATTTGACATTCTCTATGTTGACGGGGAAGACTTGACAAAACGCCCATATCCGGAGAGGCGTAAGAGGCTGGAGAAGGTAGTGAAGGAGAGTGAGCGAGTCCAGCTTGCAAAGCAGACCATCACCGACGATCCAGAGGAATTGGAGAGGTTCATGAATGAGGCTATTGAGAAGGGCTGCGAAGGTCTCATGGTGAAGTCAATAGAGGAGGATTCGGTTTATGCCGCGGGGAAGAGGGGCTTCAAATGGCTCAAGTACAAGCGAGAGTACAAGAGCGAGATGGCAGATACAGTAGATCTAGTCATTGTGGGAGCCTTCGCCGGCAGAGGTAAACGCGCAGGAACCTACGGCGCTCTTCTAATGGCAGCCTATAACAAGAAGGAAGATAAATTCGAGACCGTCTGTAAACTCGGCACTGGCTTCACAGACGAGGAGCTCCTTAGACTCCCTAAGATCATGAAGCCTTACCTGATAGATCATCGTCACCCCAGAGTAGACTCGAGCATAGAAGCTGAGGAATGGTTTGTCCCAGCTAAGGTTCTAGAAGTTAGAGGAGCGGAGTTAACTCTGAGCCCCTCTCACAGGTGTGCATGGAATGTGATCAAAGAGAATACGGGGTTGGCTATTCGTTTCCCGAGATTGGAGAAGTGGCGTGAAGATAAGGCCCCTGAAGACGCCACCACCACCGAAGAACTAATAGAGATGTATAAGAGCCAGCTAAAACGCCTCTAGGTTCCTATCGCGGCGTCTTTGAAAGCAGGAGGTAGCTTGAAGCTCTTCTGAACATCCTCTATTTGTTCACCGATCACCTCTATTCTTTCCAAGTTCGCTATTCCTAATCTCCTCTCCTCCGCCAATTGTAGGTATCTAACCTTCTTTGGATTTACTCCCATAACCGCAGTGGCTACGGCGTCGACGGCTACCATATCACTACCTGCGATTAGAAGGTTCATGGGCACTGGATTTCCTTTAGTCTCATCTAATTCAGCGCCGACTATTCCATCGATCAGGTTGATTTTAGGCTTGATTAGTGAAGCTAGATCAACGATCTTCTCGTTTAGATCCTCATGCATTATACTCTTAGGCAAAATGAAGCCCATGAGGTTCTTCATACATAGGGTAACTAGAGCCATATGATGAATCTTCAACTTTGGAAGGTTAAATATACAGGTGCTCTCGAGGGCGGTTTTTGCGATTCCTACCTCCTTCAGCGACATGGCTCCGAGAATCCTCACATTGACCCTCTCGTCCCTGTTCAAGTCGAGAAGTTTAACTCCCTGGCGCTTAACGACTTCTCTTATTCCCACAGCGTCGAAGGCCCTTTCCGTATCCCCCGCTCCACCCTCACCCACAACTATCTCCTTAATCTTCAGTCCCTTGAGGAACTCGATGGATGCCTCAATAACTCTAGAATCAGTTGTTACTCCCGTGTCGGGGGACCTAGCGACGACATAGTTTGGCTTCAGTAAAACTTTATCCTCTGGAGAGACCAATCTCTCAGCTTCCATCAACTTAAGAGCTCTATGAACCATCTCCTTCGGGTCTCCGTCTCTGACTATAACTACTCGTGTCTCCTTCAAATCGATCCCTTGATTAGAACCTGATTAACCTCTTTTTAGATAAAGCTCTCCTTTAGTATTTATATCACGCTATCTTTAGTGGAGCTCATTGAAGACGATTTGTAGCCCCTCTATTTGAATACTAATACGTCCACTAGATTTCAGAGGTTAAGGGGTATCGCCCATACTTCCGGTATGTCTCGTAAAAGGCTTTATAGTTCTCTAGGGGGACGTCGGGTGATATCATTGCGTATCCGATGAGCCCGCCGTTGAAGGAACCTAAATTTCTTATAATGTTTCTAACATGTTCCTTCACTTCTTCTGGTGTGCCGAAGGGTAGAATCCTTTGGCGGTCTGTATCGGCTCTGAAGCAGACTCTGCCACCGAAGAGGTTACCTATCTTCTCTATACCAATAAGTCTAACTTGGAGATGAATGACGTCAAAGCCGCAGTCTATTATGTCCGGTAGAAGGTTGAGGATGTTCCCGTCACTGTGGAAATGAACAAACTTTCCACCTTTATGAATTGCGTCCACCATCTTCTTGTAGTAAGGTTTGAAGAGTCTCCTCCAGACCTCAGGTGAAACCATAGAGTTATCTTGGGTTCCCCAGTCATCTCCAAGATAAATCTCGTCAACCTCTATCTCATTCCATCTTTTAATACGCTGCAAGTTATAATCTAAGATTCTATCGGCTAGTCTATATAGTTCTCTTCGCTGAGTCATAATGTCAACTATCAGATTATTAAAGCCACGCAATACCTGCATTCTCTCGAAAAAATCTATGTAATCAACGCTGATGTACTTCTCATGCCCCTTCTTACGGATGTGCTCCTCAACCACGTCGAATATTGGATCGTCTAGAGGATCTGGAAACTCATAGGAGTCGAAAGCCTCCCAATTCTCCAAGGGGTGAGATTTAACTTGCCCGATGATGTCTCCTCTAAGGTTCTTCCAGACCGCTCCCCACTTATCTCGGTATGTCCCCCTTTGAGATCTTAGGTCCTTCTCTAGGTATCCGTGGTAGGGTGAGAAAGAGTAGTCTTCCGGGAATAAACTTAAGAGCTTCTCTAGTTCAGTCCGCCGCTGATTAGATCCCGCCCACCGAAGAGAACTATGCATTATCGGAACTCTGTCAGGACCATCGAAAGTTACGGCTTTTATAACGCGTTCACGCCCCTCCATATGTTACTACTCCCTCAACAATAACTAAGAACAATGGTTAAAAAAACTTCAAGGATCCAAACCCTTTTAGAGAGGATAGAATCTTTAGTTAGCTAATGAATTCGATTATTAAGGATACGCATAACCATACCAAGCTCTTTTATTTGACTATGGTCGATTTGAATCTTTAAGTGAGGAATTAGAATTGAAGCGCATTTCATTTAAGGATGTTGGATTGAGATACACACTGAGCCCCTATGACGAACCCGTTATTCACGTGAAGCCTGGGGAAACTCTCTTCATAGAGGCTGAGGATGCATGTTCAGGACAGATAAGGAAGGAGAGTGACTATAGAGACCGAAATAAAATTCCCTTCGGCAACCCCGTAGTTGGCCCCATATACATTGAAGGCGCTGAGGAGGGGAACACACTCTCAGTCTCGATTGGAGAGATTAAACCCACGACAGGACAAGGCGTAACTTACTTCTCAGAGTTCAATGAGAACTACATAACCGGTCCACCTATCTTCAAATTCATTGAAGCCAACCTCCCACGGAAACCAAGAATATGCAAGATAGAGGATGGAACAGTGCACTTCTCCGATAAGATAGTTATCCCGTATAAACCAATGATAGGCACGATAGGTGTAGCCCCACATCCAGAAAGCGAATCCGTATCCTCGGGAGTTCTCCCAGGTCGACACGGAGGAAACATGGACCTGCCAGATGTCGCTCCAGGGAGTACAATATTCTTACCTGTCTTCCATGAAGGCGGTCTACTCTATCTGGGCGATGTCCATGCTGTACAGGGAGAAGGTGAGATCTCCGGAACCGCCATAGAGATGCCAGCGGAAGTAAAGATCACAGTGAATTTACTGAAGGAAGAATCAATCAATTGGCCTCGAATTGAAACTGAAGAGGAAGTTATGTTCGTAGCGACAACAAGTGCGGGTAAAGGTCTCGAAGACGCTATTAGAACAGCCTACTTCGAGCTGATAATCTGGATGAAAGAGAAATACGGACTGAACCAGTTCGATGGATTAATGCTCTGCTCTCAAATTGGAGAAATAAAGATAGGAAACCTCTGGACTGTAGCAGCAAAAATTAAGAGAAGATACTTAGACGCTCTCCAATCGACCAAAGATAGATGAGTTGGTAAGAGCTATTTCTCTTTACTTTTCAGTTTTTAGGAGGGAGGAATCACCGTGGCGGTTACTGTAGGACTAACCTCCTCATCATAACCTAAGATAGGAGTCTGAACGTTCAAGTCTATATCTAAGATCACTATCGTCTTCAACCCCTCCTTAATCTCAAAATGGACGGAGACATTAACATACATAGTATGGACTCTGAACTTCACAACTTCGCCAGTGGGCAGAGTAGCATTTGCATGCAGGATTCTCATCTTCACCATCGTATAGTTACCAGCAGGCAACTCCCCTACGGCTACCTCCCTCGTTAAATTCTGCAACTTTAAAAGATCAAAGTAGGCTACGCTCCCATTTACAGGTATCTCAAACCACTCTCCCTGTGAATTGCAGACTTTAAAATGATCTATTGTAATGTTCAAATTCCGAAGAACAATCGGAGCGTCCGTTACCATTATACTCAAAACACCTGTATTCAAGGTCTCGGTTCCCATCTCTTTTGGCGTAGGCACTTCATACACATCTCGAGGAACAAAAAATGAAACTGAGACTATTATCAAAACAGCTATCACACAACCTGTTAGCGCATAACCCAACAAACTTCTCTTGTTATAGGTCATCCTAACATTCACTCTATAAGTTAAAGAAAGAATAAGATAAATTTAAAGCGATGTTTTAGAACAACGCGTTCAAATTTTTGAACAAACCCTCAAAAAGAGCCGAACGCCTTCACTTAAATAGAATAAAAAAGGAATTTAAGTCTCAGAAGTTGCCTCTCTCGACTTCCTTTAAGATTTTATCGATCTCCCTCTGGATGTCAGGGGGAATTGGCTCAGGCTGATGCTCTTTGAGTATCTTCTTAGCTTTCTCTCTGGCTCGGTCAACTAGATCCTTGGAGCCTGACGCCACCCATTGATCCATACGATTCCTATCCATCAATGTAGGAATCCAAACTTCATCTATATGCCTCAAAGAATGTTTCTCAGCTAAAAAGTGTCCTCCAGGACCAACTTTATTGATCACATCTGTAGCAAGAGTTTCATCAGAGACTTCCATTCCACGAGCGAGCCTAAAGCACATATCTGCGACTTCATCGCATACTACTAGCATCTCTATGCTGGCAGTCATTCCAGACTCTAAGTATCCACAGTCATGTATCAGATTAGTGCCGCTGAGCACCGCCATTAAGGCTGTTAAGGAGCATTCAGCAAGGGCTTGTCCGTCAATTTCCTTAGCATCAGTCGTACCTCCTGTCCCGAAGAAGGGAATCTTGTAGTACTGAGCCAAAGCCGCTTGACCTGCGTTAATAAGGCCGAATTCTGGAGCGCCATACGCCATTATCCCAGTTCTCTGGTCAAAGGCTGTTGATATGTTTCCGATTATGTAGGGTGTACCTTTGTTTACTAGCTGGGAGATTACAAGTCCACTTAAGGTTTCAGCGTTTGAACAAGCAAGTGTTCCAGCTACAGTTATCGGTCCAGTTGAACCTGCATTCATACAAGGACCATACGTCACGGGTAGGCCTGCCTTAGCGAATTCGATCAAGTTCTCCACATAGGCTTTATCATGCTGTAAGGGCGAGACAGGCTCTGAATAAAGAGCGAGTATCGGCCTACGCCTCAGCTCATCCATACCCCCAACTATCAACGAGGCGATCTTTATCGCCGCCCTTGTCTCTTCCGGGCTATAGGCTATTCCTACTGTGGGTTTTTCCGTGTTAGTTAACACGGCTTCGATCTCATGGAGACTTTGAGCCGGCCCCTTATAATCAAGGGCACAACAGAATTGTTCCATAAATTTTATGTTTGGCAGCGCATCACCTACCCTAACTGCTTTTTCAATGAACTCCTTTCTAGCAGGATACCTCTTTCCCCCTACATCCATAAACTTAAGCGTAGTTGAACCCATTCCGAAGTATACTCTTCCATCTTCGAGTTTTATGTCGTTTTTAGGGTTTCTTCCGCAGAGAAGTATGCGTTCAGGAGCGCTTTTAATGGCCCATTTGACTAAGCTGGAGGGAATCTTCACGAGGCGACTCTTCTCGTCAACCTCAGCTCCCGCATCCTTCATCAATTTGAGTCCAATGTCACTACCCATAACCATACCAGTTCTTTCTAGAATATCCAACGATGCAAGATGTATCTGGTAAAGTTCATCATTACTAAGCATACATAACCTAGCTCTCATTGATGGCTCTCCCTTTATATTAAGTTAATTTTTCATTAGAGACCTACTTATTATTAAAATTTTTACTCAAAAACCCCATTGTAGTTAATATTAGGCTATTTAGTTTTAGAGGCTTTTTAATAGTTCATTGAAAACTTCGATCGATCGAGAATACGTTATATTTTGCTTCAAGATCTTTATTTAAAATTTTCAAGGAAATACATAATTATGCCTTGGTTCTCTGTGCAGACCTCTGAATTAGCTGGTGCAGAACATATCCTAGCCCGTAGAGCGATCAACGACGTGGTACGTAAACGCTTCCTTGAGACGATTAAGGAGTATATCGATTTTGCTCTCTCAAAGGGAGTAGATATTCTAGGTTCTCAACCAACAGCAGAGAACATTGCAGGGGGCCTCTCAGCTATAGAGGAGAAGGCTTTAGGAAATATCCAGAAGACTGGGACGAAGCCTATTCAGGGCGTATTAAAACCAGCTGAGAAGCCGAGACCTCGGTGGCTTGGGCATGTGGTGCTAAAGTGAGAGAGGAGAAACTGGAGAGAGTTATGCCGAAAAGCCCTTCTAAATTCATAAAATTCAACTTATATGGTGGATATCCCCACGTCAGCATAGGCTTCGGAGGAAAGTTTTCTTTGGATAAACTCTCAAAGACAAGTGCAGTGGGAGACCCAACAAAAAGCCTCTAAAGAGAAGGGCGAGAAAAATAGTCTCCGTTATAGTGGATAGACTTGCAGAATTCCTCAGAGAGCTGAAGACCATAGAAATCTAAAACTGTAGGCGATGATACATTTAAGCCAAAAGAGAGATAGAATGAGAATTATAGTGAATTTTTCCCTTTCTTCTTTTAGGTGTTTTTCCTTATTAGTTCGTATGGATTGCGGATCTCTATTTAAAAGGTTTAAATTTTTATAAACATAGAAGCCCTCCTATTCATTGGTAAAATCAACTGGGCAGTTACTATCATCATCATTTGATTTCCTAAAAGGGAGCCTATGTAAATGGGTGACAAAAAAATTGTTGTGATGGATGTAGAAGGCGTGATCATCCCTAAGAGGCGTTACTTATTGTTCGATGCCGGGAATATACTGAGCGTCTACAGTTTCTTTAAACTCCTTTTCTTCGGCCTTCTATACGAAGCGGGCCTACTCCCCATCAGGTCGGCGTTAAAGAAGATCTTCCGCCTCTTTAAGGGAGTAAGTTTCGAGGAGTTATTCGAAACTTTCAAGGATATGCCGTTAATTCCAGAAGCCGAGGAGTTCATTAGGAGGCTTAAAAGTCTTGGGTATAAAGTTGCCTTCATCAGTTCTGGTCTACCTGACACTTTCGTTAAATATCTAGCGAAGAAGTTGAAGGTTGACTTCGCTTATGGCTTAAGGTTGGGAGTTAAAGAGGGGCGTTTGACCGGCGAGGTGGAGGGGACTCTCTTGGAGGAGAGAGGTAAAGGCATAATCTTAGAGAGGATACTCTCAGAGCAAGGCTTCAGCCCTTCAGACTGCGTCGTCGTTGTTGATGACAGGAATAATCTGTCCATGTTCCCACTCAGTTCATTGAGGGTAGGATACAACCCGGATTATATGATCAGCTTCAAATCCGACTACGTTGTGAAGGGCGGTCTTCTGGAGGTCTTACCTCTCATAACAACTGGAACCCCGAAGGGTAACATCTCCATCTTCGGGAAGAACGAGGTTCTGCGTAAGGTTATCCATATGAGCGCCTCTTTCATCCCCTTAATATGCATTCATCTCTTAACCAAGGAAATCGTTGCTCTGATCCTCTCAAGCGTCACTCTAATTTACATTATATCAGAGATTGCTAGGTTACGGAATGTTGAGGTTCCAGTCCTCTCCACTATAACGCGAGCAGCGGCGAATAAATCGGAACTCTACGAGTTCATAACCTCACCGATCAACTTCGCCCTAGGCATAATACTATCGCTGGTCTTCTTCCCCGAACCCATAGGCTATGCAGCTGTTCTAACACTCACTTTAGGTGACAGCAGCGCATCGATCTTCGGTAAACTACTCGGGAGACACGCCTACCCCTTTAATAAAGGGAAGTGGATGGAAGGCACCGTCTTCGGCTTCATCTTCGCATTTATAGGCTGCCTATTCTTCCTTAATCCAACGAAGTCCTTCTTAGGGGCTTCAATGGGGATGTTCGCAGAAACACTCCCTCTACCCTTAGATGATAACCTATCTATCCCCTTAGCAGCGGGGACCATTATGTTATTACCCATCTAAACTCTGAGATATAAAACGACTTTGAGCGTTTTGTTTAATTCGGAAGTTAGGTAGGTGAACGCAATCTCTGTCAACCGGCTTCTTGAAGAATCTCACTAAGCCACGCACAGAACTCTCCAGTTATATCTACTCTTCCGGAGAGTGGATATGGCTCTCCATTCAGATATCGCTTGAAACTTGGGAATCTAGACCAGCATCCTTCCTCGTCTTGTGTCCTGAGTAAGTATCTCACTTCGCTCTTGACGGCTTCACCTACCTCTCTATCACCGGTAATTCCATAAAGAGCCGCGCACCCCCACCCGAGTTTCCCACTTGGAGGAGAAGCGTAGACGTCATCTTGGCATAGCTTGGTGAAGTTGAAGTATTCCCTTGCGGCTTCGAGATATCTATCTTCCCCCGTTGCTTGATAAAGTTTTGAAAGGAATATTATTGGATACCCTATGATGTAATAGTACTGTTCTTTCTCACCGGCCTCTACAACTCTATTAACAGCTTCTTCTGATGGGAAACTCGTTATTAATCCTCTTCTCGCGTCGAAGGCTGCATAGAACCTTTCTTTAAATTCTGGTTGGAGCCTCAGCAATCTCATTAGGAAGTCTCCTGCCCCACGGGCTTCCGCGAGTCTGTTGAGGTATAAACAGGCAAGTCCATTATAGGACGCTGAGAGAGCGTCTTCGATGTACTCGCCTTCGGGATAAGGCTTCTCGTTACAGAAACCTCCAGTTCGCGGATCCCTATACTTCAACATGTAACGGATACCTGGAATAGATATGTCGAATCTTCCAAGTTTGTGGGCTCCTATAACTATCCACACGTTAAGGTATGTGTAGTATCTCCACTGAAACCACTCTTCCGCACTTCTGGGCGCTCCCCCTGAGAAATCTCCATTCTCCAGCATAAAAGCGGATTTTATGTAGCTTGCTGTACGGTTGGCTTCCCTCAATCGACCGGTCAGGGTTAAGGGCCAAATAAGTTTATAGTAACATTGAGGATCTCTAGCTGTGACGCCTCCCTCCAACTTAATAGAGCCGTCTTCTCCTTGCCTGGATACAAGCCACTCTGCACTCCTTTCGATGGCATTAAGGATTAAACCTCTCTCCTCCTCTGAGAATAACCAAAACCGATCCTTATCACACAACGCGCTTCCTCCTTTCAATCTTTATTATTAAAGGGAATTACAAACTTTTATTTTTGAAGAAAAACCGATAAGGTAGGATGAGTCAACTAAATTGAAGAGACTCTTTGCCTTTTATTATTTATCGATTCTGTTATTAAGGTTCAGATTCCGGCGGTAATCCGAGAATCTCTAATCTAACAGTGTATGAGTAGTGGTTGTACGTGATAGTTAGCTAAAACTCAGGGCCCTTCAGAAAATGATAAGTACTTGAAAGGCTAGGGTGTGTCCTTATGAAAGAGATCGCCCTAGATTGGATTTCGATAAATCAATCCAGAATCATTAATGTAAGTGATAAGATTTGGGAGTTCGCTGAGGTAGGGTTACAGGAGGTTAAATCGTCAAGGTTGCTCTCTGACGAATTGGAGAAGGCAGGGTTCTCAGTTAAACGCGGCGTCGCTGGGATGCCCACTGCTTTTGTAGCCAGTTACGGAAAGGGAAAACCGGTGATCGGAATTATGGGTGAATACGATGCCCTACCAGGCTTATCCCAAAAACCTAAACCTAAAAGAGAGCCTCTCATAGAAGGCGCCCCGGGTCACGGATGTGGGCACAATATCCACGGCACCTCAGGAATGGCCGGAGCCATCGCCGCAAAAGTAGCCATGGAGAAGACAGGAATCGATGGAACATTGAAATTTTTTGGTTGCCCGGCAGAGGAGACCTTAGTAGGGAAGGTTTTCATGGTTCGTGAAGGAGTTTTCGACGGGTTGGACGCTGTGATAAGTCATCACCCAGGCGTTATGAACACTGCTAGACTATCAAGCTACACGGCTATGAACTCCGTTAAATTCCATTTTTACGGGAAGGCAGCCCATGCAGCAGCTTCACCCGAGCTAGGTAGAAGCGCGTTGGACGCTGTAGAATTGATGAGTGTCGGCGTGAATTATCTACGTGAACACATCCTTGAAACAGCTCGAATACACTACGTTATCGAGGAAGGCGGGAAGGAACCTAACGTGGTTCCTCCATACTCGCGAGTTTGGTATTATATACGCGCACCTGAAAGGGAACCAGTCGACTCTATTTATCGTCGAGTGTTAAAGATCGCTGAAGGAGCAGACCTTATGGCTGGGACAACGCACAAGGTTGAGTTCCTCACTGGATGCTACAATACGCTGCCTAATCGTACATTAGCCGAGCTTGTTGTTAGAAACATGAGGGAAGTAGGTGCTCCAACCTATAGCAGTGAAGAATTGAGCTTCGCTAGGGAAATAGCTAGAACGGTCTCTCCTGAGCAGAAGGCGCTTGAACTTAAGAAGGCCAAAAGGCCTGGGTGGGAGAAGGTTTTGGATGTAGACTTGGACACGGAAATTCTGGATCCCTATGGTGAAGGTGAAGTAATGGGAGGATCGACGGATGTGGGTGATGTAAGCTGGAATGCCCCAACAATGGAATTTACAACAACCGCTTTCATATTAGGAACACCTGCTCACTCTTGGCAGTGGACGGCGACGGCCAGAACCAGCATAGCTCATAAATCCCTAATCTTCGCAGCCAAAGTAATAGCCTGCTCGGTCTTGGATTTACTCACTAAACCAAGTCTCATTAAAAAAGCCCAAGAGGAGTTCCGAAAGCAGACTAGAGGCAAGATCTATAAGTCACCGTTACCTACAGATCTAAAACCACCTCTAAACCAGCTTTAAAAACTTGTTCACTCCCTTCCAGGTGGAAGAAGCGTACACCTTCCACCTACTTTTTAGTTTCCTCTTTGGTTTATTAATAGCTAAAGAATTTATCCGTAACGATAAGGAATATTTTCAGAGAGAGCGCAACATAATCGTTTTCCCATTAAACTTTAAAAGATACACTACTCTCTAAGTTATCAACTGAAACGTGAATGCTTATGACTGAAAAGAGGAAAGTTATGCCACGCCAACCGGAGTGTAACATAGGCACAATAGGTCATGTAGACCATGGAAAGACCACCCTAGTAGAGGCTATTACCGGAGTATGGGCTGCTAGGCACAGTGAAGAATTAAGAAGAGGGATCACGATTAGGCTAGGATACGCAGATGCCCCTATCTATAAATGCCCGAAATGTGAGCCGCCGGGGAACTATTCCACTGAACCTACTTGTCCAAGGTGTGGAGGTGAAGGAGAATTTCTCAGGGCTATTAGTTTCGTTGACGCTCCCGGTCACGAAGCCTTGATGGCAACTATGCTCTCAGGGGCAGCGGTTATGGATGGAGCCATACTCGTTATAGCCGCGGATGAGCCGTGTCCACAGCCTCAGACCAGGGAGCATTTAGCGGCTATCGAGATAGTTGGAGTTAAAAATCTTGTGATCGTCCAAAACAAGATAGATATCGTAACTAGAAAACGAGGCCTGGACAGCTATAAGGAGATAGTGGATTTCGTGAAGGGAAGTATCGCTCAGGAAGCTCCCATTATCCCAGTCTCAGCACAACACTCAGTAAATATCGACATCTTGTTGGGAGCTATAGAGGAGTACATACCTACTCCGGAGAGAGACCCTGCAAAACCGCCTAGAATGTACATAGTTAGGTCCTTCGACATTAACAAACCAGGTACGCCAATAAAGGATCTGAGGGGCGGAGTGATCGGAGGAAGCATTCTCCAGGGAAAATTCTCTGTTGGTGACGAAATTGAGATACGCCCCGGAATACGACAACCAAAGAAGGGCAAAGGTGGTTATACGCCTCTTTTCAGTAGAATAGTGAGCCTCTATGCTGGAGGGAGGTCTGTAGAGGAAGCAAGATGCGGAGGCTTAGTGGGTATAGGTACGCTCCTCGATCCGTCCCTAACAAAAGCTGATGGGCTAATAGGGAATATGGTGGGAAAACCAGGATTACTGCCTGAGACGAGAAATGAGTTAGAAATAGAGGCGTACTTGTTCGAAAAGGCGGTTGGAACAAAGGACCTCTCCGTAGTTCAACGTCTAAACAAAGGTGAGCCTCTCCTACTCCACGTAGGCACGACAATCACTGTGGGGAGCGTAACTGACACCAAAGGAGAAGTTGCCAGTATGAAGCTTGGAAGACCTGTCTGCGCTGAAGAGGGCGAAAGAGTAGCCTTAAGTAGGAAGATAGCGGGGAGATGGCGCCTAATAGGCTATGGAATAATTCAATAGGGCCTCCTATAGCCAGGGGAAAAATGATCGTAAATTCCCTTTCTATCTACAGAACATAAAATTTCATATATGTTACATTTAATAAGATTCAATTTGAGTAAAGCGGGTCATGAAAAGGGAGAGAGAGGATTCTTCATCGGGTTCCATGCTTATTCAGAGAGTTAGAAAGAAGAAAGTGTTGAGGGAACGTAATCGATGGGTAGCGGATGTTATAGGTAGCACTGAAACCTTACTGGATAGTGGTCTTATCTTAAGAGCCTCCAGAAAGCCTCGCCGCACTTTTCGGGGAGGAAGTCTATGTGCCGTCTGTAAGGGAGCGAGGCTTCTATGCGGTAAACCTCGCTGTCCACTGATTCTCAGGTTAAGTAAATATTTGGAGACCTCCCCTAGGATAAGGAAGAATGAATTGTATGGGAACTCTCCTCCTGGAGTGTTCATCGGGAGGGTGGGATACCCCTATGTCTTCGCCGGTCCCCTAGTTCCTCCTTTGACAGAGGATACAAGCCTTTATGATACGCCGGAGTTATGGTTCGGAAAGAGCATGGAAGAGATAGTAGGCTTCAGGTCTCTGCTTGTAAGGGGTAAACACTTGGTTAATGTGAAGAAGCCAGAGCGGGGAGGGCGTATACTCGAGAGGACGAGGGAACTTGCCCTCTCGGTGAGGTCTATTGATGTGGAAGTTGACTTCAAAGATAAACCTAGGAAGCAGATCATACTAGATGATAATGTTCAACCCTTCGGTCCATCCGCCACCATCCTCAAAATGAAGATAGGAAATCCAAAATGGGATTGGAGGATAGAGAAAGCCTATTATGATATAGACTTGAGGGCTTCCGAAGCCGTATTAGACCTCTACTATAACAATGTTCTCGTATCCAGAATTCAGAAAGCCTTCAGTGTAGGAGCCTTTGGAGTAGAAAAAGCCCGGAGGTTGGTTCCTACTAGATGGAGCATAACAGCCGTGGATAGCAT
>CAZOCN010000003.1:0-30914 GCA_964578315.1 uncultured Candidatus Bathyarchaeia archaeon | reverse complement strand
AACTTAGGAAAGGTAGATATCTATTAACTCCGAGTTTCAGAGAAGACGAAAAATATAGAGCCGACATCATAAAAAAATTGAAACAATTGGGTTATTTAGATTTCAAACCCTAATCTTCCTCAGATCGAAAGTACGTTATACTTTTCTATCAATTCTTTTTCTAGGGCTTTTGTTCTTTTCCTGATCTTTTCGATTTCACTCTTGATGCCCTCATTTTTTATCTCTTCCTTTCTTTTCTCATTGGATTCTAAAACTAGTCTCAGGAACTCGGAGTCGTAGCTTTTCAGTAATAGTTCAGTGTTGGGGATTAAGCAGTGTCCGCCGATGACATCTGGGTAATGAAGGGGTTTATTGAACCTTACGCGATGGATATCTTCGAGCATGTCAACGACTTCATCGAAGTCCGCCCCGAAATGCCTTGAAATGCGGTGCATTTCTTGGAAGCAGGCGATCATCCATGCCCGATAGGTTGTTTCGAAGAGCTTCGCCAACTCCGTTTCCAGAGGACCCTTTAAGACTTTCACTTTCAATCCTAATTCTTCGAAATGCCTTTTAGCGGCTTCGGTGGCTTCCTTTGTTACACCGCCAATGTATTTACTCCAGAATAGTATGTCCTTTTTCATAGTTTCTAGTGTTTTATGCATTCCGCGTATAGGAGAGTGGACTATAGGTGACTTTGAAAGTTCATAGATCTTCTGTGTTGTTCCTGGTGGAACGGTGCTCTCAATTATCGTAAGATCAGGCCTAAACCTCTTAATATATTCTAAAGTTGTCGTTATGAATTCTTCCTGTTTAACGCAGCGATAACAGATATGCATGACATCAATTTTATGGGGCAGTCTACTCTCTCCAACTATCTCCGATGTCTTCCTAGAATCTATGTCTAGACCGTACACATCAAACTTCCCATTTCCTTTGAAGAGATCAAAAAGTGCATGTCCGACCTCACCTAAACCGACAATCAGAACTGTTTCCTTCAATTAATTCCACCAAGGAGTATCTAAACTACCGAAATGCACAATATAAACTTAAATGTTAATTGTGTTATCTTCCCATACTAGTTTTGCCGGAGCGTCCATATGCCTTATCCAGTACAGGTTTACTGGGAGTATATTGAATTGCTGCAAGCGCGGAATTTCTTCTCCGAAGCCGAGCTTGATATATATGTAAGGTAGGTTCGCGAACCAGTCAACCTCCATTCCAAGTTCTCTGTATAACTTTTTTCCGGCGTAACTGAAGAAGTAAGAGGTAGTGAACATCCTTCCCGGATTTATCTCCGTTATATGAGGTACTCCCTCTGAATCTTCTTTCATGTCTATGCAAGCTAGTCCTTCATACTCCGGATCGATTGCTTGGACGGCTCTCACAGCAGTCTGATTTACAAGTTCATCATGGATCGTTCTCTGAACGGAGGGTGTTCCAGTTATTCCACTCGGTGCTAGAGAGGGGTAGATGTATTCCAGACGCTCACGAGCCATTGAGGTTATCAGTCTTCCGTTCTTGAAGAGGCCGTGAAAAGCTAGATTTCTTCCTTCCAAGTATTCCTGTGCGATAAACTTCCAGTCTAGACCTCTCAGCCTCCAGTAGGATATCCAGGCGGTAACGGTTTCTATGTTAGATGCTGGTGTGCTGCCTCTCCCTCCAGCTCCAGAAGTTGCACGAATCCAGATGGGGCTTCCTAACTCGCGGAACGCTCTCTTAACATCCTCTTCCTTCTCTATCTCGATGGTCCTCGGCACAGCCACTCCAGCTTTACTGAGCACCTTGTAGGTTTCGAATTTGTCCTGGCATATCTCCACGGTCCTCTTTTTTGGTAGAAACACTCGCGCCTTCAACCGTTCTCTATTCTCGGAGATGACACGAACCTCAATATCCGGTTGAGCATGGACAAAATTTATGCCTTCGCTGTCGATTATCTGATTCAATTTTTCAATGTAGCCACTCTCTTTGGCTTTTGGAACCAGATAGCACTTCTCAGTCTCGGCTAGGAATCTATGGTAGCGATTACCTTCTACACCTATCAACTGTAATTCATCGTCTTCAACTAGTTTGAGGGATCTGGTGAAGTTAATGCCCGCGGGTCCACCAGCCCCAGTAATCAGTATGCGCTTCATAATAGGATTGAAGCTAATACTGCTAGAGTCGTGGTGCATGCCACTAAGAGCGCGATTATAATAACTATCTTTCGTTCCGATATCCTCCTATTATATGCGATAAGGGTTTGTAAACTTCTCCTATGATTAGATGTCAGTTTATCCCCTTTAAGGATGAGCTTTGCCGTTCTTTTAAAGAACAAGAAATTCAGAAGGATTAGGGCAGAATTTAGTACGTAAGGGATCAGAGATATGAGTAATGTCTGCTCTATGTTTGAGATAACCGCGAAGGATGCAAGTGTGATTCCAACCGCAAATGTCCCGACATTTCCCACAAAGACCTTTCCCGTGAAGTTGAACCCAGCCAGAATCACGTAAATAATGAAAGGGACGAGAAGAAGCGCTTTCATCTCCGAAGTATACATCAGCCCTGCCATGATTATTAGTGGGCATATAGTTTCGAGTCCATTTAAACCGCCTAATTGGTTGACAGTATTCGTTACAACTGTTATAATAAGCGGTGCAATGATTATGTAGTAGTAGATTCCAAAATCTACTTTTCCGAAGATATACGTTGCCATTATCGTTTGCCCTTGCCTCATCGCAGAGAGGGGAATAGCTGCAAAGAGGGGTATCAGCGCTTTATACCTCCATCTCAAGTTTACCCAGTCATCAAATAACCCCAAGAAACCTCCGAAGAGGATGCATGCCGCTAAAGTAAGGGCTTCCTCCTTATAGACCCCAATATAATACAAAACGAACAAGTACACTACGCTGACTAAGACATAAATTATCCCGAGACCGTTGGGAACAAGAGGTTTGTTAGGTTTATGGTAGTCCTTGACTTTCTGGAATATTCTTTACATCCCCTTTATTACCTAAAGACTCAACTTTCTTGGGGTATCACTACCTTGTATACAGCTACCGTGGCGAAGACTACGGTGTTTCCAAATTGAATTCCCGAGCCTCGAGATATATAGGCCGGTAGGAAATATTCTAGGGTAACTGTAGGAGTCTCTCCAGGTTTAGTTCTAAATTCTTTAGCGAACTCCATCAACTTATAGATCACCGTATTCTTACCTTTTTCATTCCAGACCCATTTATTATCTTCGTAGTCTCCGAAGTCTGTTTCGTTGAGCCCTGCTATACGTGCCATCCACATCCATTTTCCATCATCTCCCCACCCTGTGTACTCACCTGTGTTTGTGAAGGAAGCGAAGACCACTACATAGGAGGCGTTGTACCTCTGGAGTATCTTTATTGCTTCAGTTTCATTTGACATGAACATCAATGCTACCTGTTGGATCTGAGTCTTATTCATTGTTGTATTGTCGACGACTGTGGTTTGGTTGCCTAGAACCGTTATCCAGTCCCCGTAATCCCACCAACTGACCACAACCGTGCCTGGAGGCAGATTAGTCCTCATCCACTCCAGAGTCGTTATCCAGTCTGAAACGGTTGTCTGGGGTCTCAAGGGAAGACTTGCTGCAGCTATTGTTGTAGGCGCATAAGATTCATCGTAAACTCTGGGTGTTGGAGTGACAAAGTTAACCGTTAGTAGTAGGAAGATGAAAATAAAAACTACAACACTAAATTCCTTTCCAACATGTTTAATTTGGAATCTCCTCCTCCCAACTTGTACTCTCTGCGCTTCTTTAAGCACTGCAACGAAGGGTTTCAGTAGCTTATCAAGGGCTATAGCCCAAAGGAGGCAGATTGCTGGTGCCGCGATTAACATAAGTCTGACCATGGAGCTTGCGAAGTATAGCGAGGATAAACCGAAGATCGTAACGTAGACGTTACGATTTGTGGGGTTCTGGACAGCAAAGAAAAGACCAAGTGGAATAAAGAAGGCCCCTATGCCGAAGGCGCTGTAAAAGGTTCCCCAAGCTGAGGGTCTATGCTCCGCTACTGAACTAACGAGGGGGTTCCCTAATCTCGTGAGCGGGTTTAATGCACCCATGAACTTTCCGAAGGGTAACGTGATCATTCCTGATTGTAAGAGTAGGAAGGCAGCGGCTATAATGAAAGCTACAAATCCGAGAGTGAATATAAGTTTTGTACTTGTCTTCTTGAAGTTCTGTAGTAATTCTATCAGTAACATTAAAAGGAAAACTCCTATTACAGGTAGGTTAAAGGCTTCGAAGAGGAAGCGGGTTCCAAGTTTAGGTACATTTATAGCTATTAAGAAGGCTATGCCGAAGGTGACGCTGTAAGATAGGAGGAGTCTCCTAGAGTACCTCTTCAATATTAAGAGAACAAAGACGAAGAGGGTTAACATTCCGATTGGATATCTGACGGCTCCCCAGAAAGTACTTATATACCCTAGGGACAAACCCGCCGCTATAGAGTAAAGAACCGTCTTGTTTAAACTTCTTTCTTTGTCTAGGGAACGGAGGAAGAAGAGGGATAGGAGTAGAATCATGAATATGCCTATAGATTCATCGTCGCAGAAACCTAGCGCTGTTCTGGATATATAGGAAGAGTTCAATGCAAGGAAGAACATGGAGAAAAGGCCTATTGTCTTGCTGCCGAAGTCTTTTCCAAAGAAGTATATCGCTAGACAACCTAGGCTTCCCATGACAACTGGGAAGAGGACGAAACAGTCATAGAGGGTTACAGTTCCAATGAGAGTATGTACAACTGTATAGACTATTGCCAGTGTTATTGGCAATCCTGGGAAAGCAGTTTTGATGACTTGGCGGCCATAAGGATAGAATCCACTGTAATCATGCCAAGTTGAGAGAGCTGGCAGCCCGTTTTTAACGATGTATTGTGAGATGTGATAGTGGAAGTAAGGATCGAACTCACTTATGTAAAAGCCCCAGCGTAACGGTAATAAGCGTATCATTAAGGCTAAGCACATTGTTAGGGAGATTATGGCTATCTCTAAGAAGAGGCCGTGGCTAATCTTCAATCTTATGAACCCTAACCTACTAAAGGCGCCTGCGATACTCTCTAGGTTTGGTAAAAAACCTTTAAGTCTACTATAATTTGTGATAGCTGGTCTTTTCGCTGCCATCTCAACTTCTACTTTTCTGTCCAACCATTTTACACCTTCATGGGCTACACGATTCTAATACCTTTTTATAGGAGGATAACGCTACCTTCAAAGTCCATCTAGTAATACCTTTGCTAGTTTTTAATGTCTTTCATGCGGAACAATGATAAAAAAATTACTGCTTTATCTGTATTGAAGGATACGCTATAAAGGTTTAAAGGGTTAATTTTTTGGTTTGAATTAGGAGAGTCCACGTGGCGGGTTGAATGAAAGGAAAATTAAAGGAGGCCCTTTCCGGAGAACTCCCTGAAGAGGAGCTTAGGAAGGTCTCTAACTCTTACGACATAATTGGAGACATTGCCGTTCTACGATTAAATAGAGAGCTGGAAGGTAAAAGAGATATAATTGCAAAGGCTGTTATGAGGACCCATAAGCGTGTAAAGACGGTTCTGAATCAAGTAAGTCCGGTCTCGGACGCTTTCCGTTTGAGACGGCTTGAATGGGTGGCTGGAGAGCATAAGACTGAGACGGAGCATAAAGAGTTTGGTTGCATCTTCAGAGTAGACCTGCAGAAGGCATACTTTTCTCCTAGGCTCTCCCACGAAAGAATGAGAATTACCCGTTTGGTCCAGCCGGGGGAAGTAGTAGTTAATATGTTTGCTGGAGTTGGATGCTACTCAATATTAATCGCTAAGCACTCAAAGGTTTTCAAAGTTTATTCTATCGATTTGAATCCTGAGGCAGTTAGGTATATGCGCATTAACATTTCGAAGAATCAGGTAGAAGACCGGGTAGAGGCCATAGAGGGTGATGCGGAGGTTGTCATACGTGAGAGGCTCTCTAGAATAGCTGACCGTGTCTTAATGCCTCTTCCCGAAATGGCTTTTAAATATCTCCCTTCAGCTCTACTAGCCCTAAAAGAAGATGGCGGATGGATTCACTATTACGATTTCGAGTATGGTAAAAAACCGTATATCGCTCTCGAGAAGGTTAAAGAGAAGGTTTCAGCGGCACTAGAGGAACGAGGTGTAGCTTTTAGCATCCCTTTTGGAAGAATCGTCCGAACCACTGGCCCCCATTGGTATCAGATAGTTCTAGACGTAGGTGTCGGAGATTACGGAAACAAATAGACTGTGCTAGTAATGTAATATTTTTATTAGGAGAGGATTAAATTAGGTTAATGTTAACTGGAAGAGGAGTTCTAAATGAAGAGAAGACTTATGGATATCCTCGCTTGTCCAATAGATAAGTATTATCCTCTCGAATTGTACGTGTTTGAAGAGAGAGACGAGATAGTGAACGGTGTAATAGTATGCCCAAAATGTCTTAGGTGGTATCCTATAAGGGATGAGATTCCAGAGTTACTTCCAGATGAGCTGAGGAATAAAAGGGATGAGTTGGCCTTTATGAAGAAGTGGAAGGATGAGTTTCCTAAGAAAATTCTTTCAGAAGGTAGACCCTTCAATCTGGGCCAAGAGCCTTTAACTTGAAAAGTTTTAAGTTACATTCGGTATCTTAACTGCCCTCTCTTTCTCCGAGGATCGATATGCAGCCTCTGCTATAATTAGAGCCTTTAGACCGTCCTCTCCCGTAACTAAAGGTTCAGAGTTGTTCAGGATACTATTCACGAAATCTTGGAGTTCCAGTTTTAGAGGTTCCTTCCATTGATGGGAGGGTATGATCGTTTCCCCAAATTTTTCTATAGTCACCTTCTGAGTGATGTAATCTAATGAGAGAATTGCTTTACTACCTGTTACTATTAACCTTCTAACTTTCTGCGGGGTTAACCAGTTAGCTTCTATGAAGGCAGTTTTTTCCTCTTTAAATGTTAGCATTATGTGAGCGTAATCTTCAAACTGTTTGTGTTTTAATCTACCTACTTTCGCGTAGACCGTTGATGGGTCTTCTTCAAAGAGAAAACGCAGAATATCGATGTCGTGGATGGCGGAGTCCTTAACCACTCCTACATCTCCTATCCTTTCCGGCCACTCAGAAACTCTCCGCGTAAGGGCTGAAACTACAGAGCCGATCTCTTCTCTTTTTATGTAACCTTTCAGGTTTTTAACTCCGGGATTATACCTCTCTATAAAGCCTACCATTAATCGTAAGTCGTTCTCCTCCGCCAAACGAACTAGCTTCTCCGCCTGCTTGGAATTATTCGCCATAGGTTTCTCAACCAATACGTGTTTGCCAGCCTTCAAAGCCTCCTCGGTTATCTCAGCCAACTTTGTAGCCCATGTGCATATACTTACAGCGTCTATGTCTCCTCTCTTCAGAAGATCAGAGATGTTTTTGTAACCTTTAACCTGGTATTCTTTTACGGCCACTTTGAGCCTCTCAGAGTTTACCTCGCATATAGATGATAGGTTTGCGTTTGGGAGCTCTTTGTAGACTCTTATGTGGTTCCGTCCCCAGAACCCGGCGCCTATAACTGCCACGTTTAACTTCTTCACTTATTCCAGACTCCTCTCCCTACTCCTCTGTAAATGAAGCCAACCTTCTCTGCTGCATAAGGGTCTATTGTATCTGTAGTGTCGAGGATTAAAGCAGGCATACGAAGTAAAAATTTCGTTTTAGTGAGTGTGGAGTTGTTGAAGCCTTCGCAAGGGTAGTTCAAAATTATACAGTCTCTACCGTTGATCGTCTGCTTTAAAGTCTTATCTGTAGAGTAGCCCATTCCTGAAACCTCCTCAAAACTCAACTTAGGATCGTACACATTCACTTTTAGGCCTCTATGCTCTAATGTTTTAACTAATATTTTCGTCATTTTTTCTCCAGTACCCTCTAAATCGGCTTTCGGCCTCACTCCTAAAACTGAAACCCGGGATCTTCGTATAGTTTTGTTACAGGCCTTCAAACCATCTTTAAGTAAACGAAGAACACGCGTAACCCAAGAGCTGTTAATTTTGAAGGCTGCTACGGGAAGCCTAATCTTTACTCCAGCAGCTTTAGTTTCTTCTATGAGGAAATGTAGATTCTTAGAGTCTGATTTCTCAAATCCATGGAGGGGAATAAATCTCTTCAGGCGGGTATTTACTGCTTCCCTCACTTCTACGAAGTCTACTCCGCTCTTCTCACAGAGTTCCGAGAACTCGTTACATAGAGCTCTATTAACTTCGCAGTACACCATTTCAAGTAGGTTTACGGCTTCCGCAGAATTCATATTGGAGACGCGAAGGTTCTCGGTTTTGGATATTTCTCCTAAAAGAGAATCCGCCCTTTTTACACTCTCCTCTGTAACTCCTCCTATAACTTTAATTTTCTTACGGAGTTCTTTCAGTCCCTTTTCGGAGAGCCGTGGCAGAGCCGCATAAGCAAGGTGGAAGTCTACTCCAGCTTTCATTCCCGATCCTTCTTCGAGGATTCTTCTTGAGAGAGTCTCTGTAGTTCCTGGATACACTCTACCCGAGAATATGACAGTGCTCCCTCTCTGTAGTCTCCTACTGACATCTTTACAGAACTTCTCTAATCTGGAATAGTCAACCTCCTCATTTATGAAGGTGGCGTCGGAAAAAAGGATCAGATAATTAGCCTTCTTTGGGATCTCCGTTAGATCTTCTAAGGCGATCAATTTTTTTATGTTCACGTTCCTCTTTATGGCGGTGCCAAAACTTACTCTTCTGAAGGGGGACCTCCCAGCTCTTATTGCGTTTATAAGCCTCTTGTCCTTATCCACTATGTAAGTGCTTATCCCTGAATCGGCGAAGAGGCATCCATAAGCTAAGCTGTCCTTCGTGCAACCGACTATTACAACAGTTCTTTTTTTACGTTGAGGCATGGATAGTCATTCACCTAAAGAGCGTATACCTAGATTTGGAGGGAACATTCAGCGTTACATTAAAGACTTCCGAATTAAAACACTTTCAGAGACTTCTTTTGACGGACACACCGTCACTCCTTGGGTGAGGGTTACGTTATCCAGAATTATAGCGTGGTCACCTATGAGGCAGTAATCTTCGATCTTAACCCACTTACCTATTATCGCATTTTCGCCAATTATTGAATGTTTAATGGAAGTGAAATCGGATACTATCGCTTCTGAAAAGATAACGGAGTCTTCTATTCGAACCCCAGTCCCGATTTCAACGTTGTCGCCGATAGAAACATGGGGGCCTATATGAGATTTATTTCCAATTTTAACATTCTTCCCGATTATTGTAGGAGCCTCAATTTCGATTCCTTTCTGAAAGTGGGGAGGTTCTGAACGTTTTTTATCAGCTTCAGCGTCTAATAGTAACCTGTTAGCCTTTAAGTAATCTAGTGGTTTACCGATATCCGTCCATATTCCCTCAAATTTATAACCGTACAGCACCCCTTCTTCTGCTAGTCTTGGGAAGACGCTGTTCTCTATGGATACGCTTTTCCCTTTTTGGATATAATCGAATATCCGTGGTTCAAAGGCGTAAACTCCCGCGTTAACAAGGTTCCCAAAGGCTTTGCTGTCGGCTGGTTTCTCTACGAATCTATTTATTCGTCCTTCAGTTCCAATAACAGCCACACCATAGCGACTTGCGTCTTCAACTTCATGTAAGGCCAGTGTTGCCAATCCGTCTTTGGATTTATGTGCTTCCATCAGATCTTTGTAGTTAATGTCTATTAGGATGTCTCCATTCAAAACAAAGAAGGAATCCTCATGACCTATGAGCTTCTCAGCCTTCTTTATCGCGCCTCCTGTTCGCAGTGGCCTATCTTCCTTTGAATAGTGAATCTTCATTCCGTACTTCGAGTCGCCGTATCTTCTCATAAAAACCTCAGCCATATAATTCACAGCTAGGATGACCTCATAAACGCCATGGCTCGCCAGTTTTTCAAGAGTCCAATCTAGTAATGGTCTATTGCCTACTGGGAAGAGGAGTTTAGGTCGCGTACAACTTAAAGGTCTCAAACGCGTTCCAAATCCTCCGGCTAGAATCAAAGCCTTCATCGAATATCCCTTCTTCCCTTCCTAACCTTTAACATTAACTGCGAGTTAAATGGGGCTTAAATATAAATTTTTATTAGGCTGTTTGGAGAAACAGTTGGAAGGATGCAGCGTTGGATATACAGGTTTTTGTACAAAACATATATTTTAACTATCATTTTTTATAAATTAGTAGAAATATCGCTTCGAATTAAAACTGGAAATAAAGGAAGCATGAGGTAGAATGGAAACTTCAGAATTAGACTTTTTCTGGGTTAAAGACCCTCTTAGTGGAGGGAAAGTTAAGGTTGTACGCCGGTCGAGTTTTTCAAACAGAGGTCGTCTTCTGAGACGCGGGAAAGTCAGAGACATATACATCTCCGATGGGCATCTTTACATCTTCTCTTCCGACAGGGTCTCTTCCTTTGACGTTGTACTGCCTACTCTGATTCCCCATAAAGGCGAGAGTCTTCACGGTCTCTCTGTTTGGTGGTTTGAAAGGTCCCGCCGAATTTTTCCAAATCACCTAGTGGAGTCCATAGACAATCGAACTATGAAGGTCTTGAGAGCTGAGCGATTGGATATCGAATGGGTCGTTAGGGGATATCTTTACGGTTCTCTGTGGAGAGAGTACAAGAGCGGAAAGAGAAGGTTTGGTGATGTAACTTTACCGAATGGACTTCAACTCGCAGAGGAACTCCCTGAGCCTATGTTGCACCCCACCACAAAGAGCGATGTAGGCCATGACCTACCAATCACACGGAAAGAAGCTATCGATAAAAAATTAGTGTCGCCTGAAGAGTGGGCTCAATTGGAGGAGGCGGCGATTTCACTTTATGAATTCTATAGGAGAGAAGCTGCATCTAGAGGAATAATAATCGCTGATACTAAGATGGAGTTTGGAAGATATGACGGAACACTCATTCAGATTGATGAGCCACCCACCCATGACTCTTCTCGGTTATGGAGTAAGAGCCGGTACCAGATAGGTGTGAGACAGGAAGCGTCGTGTTTAGATAAAGAGTTCCTCCGCGAGTACCTCCGAAGAGTTGGGTTTTCAGGGGAGGGTGAGCCGCCGACGCTACCCGACCCTATAGTCGCCGAGGTCTCTAAGCGTTGTGTAGGCGCCTACAAGGTAATTTCAGGCTCTGCTAGAATGGAGGATTTTCAGCTCAAAACAGTGAATGAAGTAATGGAGGAATTAGAGATTGAGTGATTCTCTTTATGATACTTACCAGTCCGTCTTCACTTGGAGGTATGGAAGCCCCGAAATGCGGAAGTTATTCTCCGAAATTCACCGTCGGAAGTTATGGAGGAGGGTATGGGTCGCCCTAGCCGAAGCCCAATCAGAGTATGGACTAGTCTCCAGAGAAGAACTAGAGGATTTAAAATCTAGAATGGAAGATGTGGATATTAAACGAGCGCAGGAGATAGAACGCGAAATAAAACATGATTTGATGGCGGAGGTCAAGGTTTACGCTGAGCAGTGTCCAGTCGGAGGTGGAAAGATCCATTTAGGCGCAACCTCCTACGATATTGAAGATAATGCGAATGCCCTCTGCTTTCTGAAGGCATTAGATATAATCCTAACCAGAGTCGTGAATTGCCTCTATCACTTCTCGGAGAAGATCGAGAAGTATAAAAGGCTCCCCTGTATGGGCTGGACTCATCTACAACCGGCAGAACCAACCACTCTAGGGTATAGGCTTGCCAATTATGCACAGGACCTAGTTCTAGATGTAATGGTTGTGGAGCGGATGAAGGAGGTAATCGGTAGGGGAAAGGGAATTAAAGGCGCTGTAGGCACTTCCAACAGCTTTAAGCTACTTCTAAAGGGGAGAGCTTCCCCTTCAGAACTTGAAGAGAAGATTATGCAGAAATTAGAGTTGAAGGCCTTCCCGATCACAACTCAGATTTACCCTCGCAAAGCCGACTATATCTTGCTCTCCATTTTAGCTGGAATCGCCCAGTCCCTTCATAGGTTCTGTCTAGATCTGCGTGTTCTTCAATCACCTCCCTTCGGTGAATGGTCTGAGCCTATAAAGGAAGCTCAAGTCGGCTCCTCAGCTATGCCTTTCAAGAGAAACCCCATAAAATCAGAGAGAGTATGCTCCTTATCACGGTATGTCAGCATCTTACCAGAGGTCGCTTGGAGGAATGCAGCAAACTCCATCCTAGAGAGGACCCTAGATGACTCAGCGAATATGCGAGTGATAATTCCAGAGGCTTTCCTAGCTGTAGATGAATGTCTGATGCTAGTTGATGAGTTAATCAACGGATTGAGAGTCTATCCTCAGATGATAGGGAAGAACCTCCAGAGATTCGGCCCCTTCTCTGGAACAGAAGCTGTATTGATGAAGCTGGTTGAGAGGGGAATGGACAGACAAAAAGCCCATGAACTCCTCCGAGTCTACGCCTTCAAGGCTTGGGAGAGGGTTATGAAGGGAGAAGAGAACCCCCTACTAGAGATGTTAACGAAAGACCTCCTAATCTCTTCTAAGCTAAAAGAGGAGGAGATTGAGGCAGCATTAGATGTAAGAAGTCATATTGGAGACGCTACGGAAAGATGCGAACTCTTCCTACGGGAATGGGTGAATCCTATTTTGGAGAGGTATAAGGAGAAAATCGGACGCGAATCCAGAGCCGTATTTTAAAATTGGAGGAGTTAACTTGGTAAAAGAACACTGCGGAGTATTCGGCGCCTATAACTTCAATGGGGAACCAGTCTTCCAACTTCTCTACTGGGCCCTAATTTCCCAAAACCACAGAGGACACGAATCCCATGGATTCCTCACGTATGACAGAGGCTTCCATCTTCAAAGAAATGTGGGCTTAGTTCCCGAGATAAAGGTGAAGGATGTAGATAAATGGATGAAGAAACTCCCCGGGAACATAGGCATCGGAGGCGTACGGTATGGTACCTCTGGATACGCGGACGAGGCGTCTCTCCTCAAGGACGCTCATCCCTTCGTGGCGAAGATTAAAGATACCGAGATAGGAATCTCCTACAACGGGAATATAGTGAATAACCCTCAGCTTAGGCGGATGTTATCGCGGACCGTTGGAGATTTAGGGTCAACATCAGATATATCTCTAATCTCAACTGTATTGCTCAGAGAACTAGTCGATAAGGGAGACTTGTTCTCTTCAGCTGAGAGGTGCATGGAGGAAGTGGAGGGCGCCTTCTCTCTTGTCGGCCTCACCGATAAAGGCGAACTCTTCTCCCTGAGAGACCCTTATGGCATCCGACCCCTAAGTTGTGGTTTCAATGAAGATAGAACGTGCTTCGCCGTATCCTCTGAGACTGTTGGTTTGAACATAAATAATATCCTTTATGACTCGGAGATAAAACCAGGAGAACTGGTTATAGTCACTGAAGACGGAGTTGAAAGAAAGCAGGTCGTTAAAAGCCAAAGAAGGGCTCTCTGTAGTTTTGAATTTGCTTACTTTGCAAGGCCAGACTCCTTCCTCAATGGGACAAAACGCGCCGTTTATGAGGTTAGAGAAATGTTCGGCAGAAATCTAGGTAGAGTCTACGCTGATATCGCCAAAAAATGTGACCTTATAATCTCCATACCTGAAACCGCCAACGATGCTGCTTATGGACTCCATGAAGAGACGGGGTTAAGGTGGGAGAGGTCCCTCAGAAGACACCGTTACATAACTCACCGTGCCTTCATAACCCCATCCAAAGAAGCTAGACATAAGATAATTAGCCGGAAAGTGAACATCACCGATCATAAAATGAAAGGTAAGAAGGTGATAGTTGTAGAGGATAGTATCGTCCGGGGGGACACCACTAAAACCATAATAAGGAAGTTAAGGGAAGCGGGAGCTGAAGAGGTTCATTTATTCGTGACCTTTCCCAGAATTATCGGTCCCTGCTTCTATGGGATAGACATGGCTACTTACCAAGAACTGATAGGTTCAAGCCATGAACCAGAGGAGATAGCTAAAATAATAGGCGCGGACTCCGTTAATTACCAACCCATAGCAGATTTCGTGAAGGCAATAGGCCTAAGACGTGATGAGTTATGTTTAGGCTGTATCACAGGTGAGTATCCAACCCCCACGGCTCAAGAGATAGCTGATAAAATGAGGAGTCTCTTTGAGCAGGGTGTAAAGGAGAAGGGAAGGATATATGAAACTTACTTACAGGCCTATTTTCAATAATTATTAAGGTTAAGGAGGTTGATCGTAGGAATTGGAGCAAATTGGAGTATTGGTAATCTGTTATGGCTCAAGAGGTGTTGCTATGGCAGATACCCTCTTGAAGAGCCAGAATTACACCGTTAAACTCTATATAGTAGATAAACAGAGGAATCCTTTCAATGCTAAAATTGCCGAGAAACACGTCGTTATACCCAGTCTGGATATAGAAGAGATTTGCAGCTTCGCGAAGAAGTATAAATCGTCCATAGATTTCGGGGTCGTGGGACCAGAAAAGCCCATAATAAACGGAGTAAGAGACCTAGTTGAGAAGGAAGCGGAAATTCCGTTAATCTGCCCCATAAAAAAGTACGCCATCGAAGCTAGCAAAGTCGCCCAGCGCCTTCTATTTGAAGAGGTAGCCCCAGAAGTTAATCCCCGATTCAGAATATTCAACCCAAAAAAATATCCCAATGTTGACGCTGTGAAGGAAGACCTTTGGAGGTGGCTTGACGAGCTCGATAATCAAGTGGCTGTTAAGCCCGATCGCCCAGCTGCTGGAAAAGGTGTAGGTGTCTGGGGGGATCATTTCACCTCTCGAGAAGCCCTCTTCGACCATTTCATGGCGAACTTTGAAGCAGGTGCCGTTATTGTGGAAGAGAAATTAGAAGGAGAGGAGTCTAGTTTCCAGTGTTTCTGCGACGGAAAACACGTAGTTCCCTTACCAGAGACCCGTGATTATAAGAGGGCTTTCGACGGAGATAAAGGACCAAATACAGGTGGAATGGGCTCATACAAAGGGGAGGGGGACATCCTCCCCTTCATGACCCCCGCAGACAAAGAGAAAGAGATCGAGATAATAGAGAAGCTCTTCAAGAGGTTAAGTAGGGAAGGAGGAGGCGATTCTCTACGTGGGGTTCCCTTCTACACAGCTTTCATCCACACCAGTGAAGGCCCCAAGATTCTCGAAAATAATAGTAGACCAGGCGACCCTGAAATAATGAATCTTCTCCCACTCTTAAAGGAGGATTTCGTTGATATCTGTTTCAAGATACTCGACGGCGACTTGAAGAGTATAAGATTGGAGAACTTGACCACGGTTGTTACGTACAAAGTTCCTCCATCCTATGGAGGCTTCGCCGAGGTTTATCCAGACCTTGTCGACAAAGACTCGGTGGGTGGACCCGTAGAACTCGGAGAAGCCTATAGACTATCGGAGAAGCTTGAGGGTAGACTCCGAGTCTATCCCGGATCTATGGAATTGAGAGCGGATGGGAGAACTTATGCTTTAGGTTCTAGGACTGTATGTACAGTTGGAGTAGCTCAGGACATAGCGGCTGCCCGAGAGATCTCCCTAGAAGGGTTACGATTGATAAAAGGCGGAGGTCTCTGGCATCGCAATGATATAGCGTCACAGGAGCACATTGATAGGAGCATCCAACATATGAAAAAACTTAGAGGCTAAGTTAAGAATGGCGGAGAGAGTCTTCATTACGGACTGTGAAGGCCCGATCTCAAAGAACGATAACGCCTTCGAACTCTCATCCAATTTCATTCCCAACGGAGATCGCTTCTTCAGTGTAATCAGTCGATACGACGACGTTCTATCTGACGTTCTGAAGAGACCAGACTATAAAGCTGGGGACACCTTGAGGCTTATAGCACCTTTTTTTAAGGCTTATGGAGTCACAGATGAACTTATTGAAGAGTATTCCGCGAATAATATTCTCCTCGTTCCCTATGCAGGCGAAACCTTAAGATATGTGTCGAGGTTGATGCCGTCATTCATTGTAAGCACCAGCTACGAACACTACATAAGGGCGCTCTGCGATGAAACGGGCTTTCCCTTCCAGAATACATACTGCACAAGACTCCAACTAGACCAGTACGTTATATCCGAAGATGAGAAGATTAGGCTTAGGTTGCTGGCTGAGGAGATTGCGCGGATGCCAATTGTTGAAATTCCGGAAGGCGCTGAATCACTGGACGATTTCCCTTCAGAGCATAGGGAGGTAATAGAGAGATTAGATGCGATCTTTTGGATTGAGCTCGCTGAGATGGAGGTGGGAAAGATAATTAGGGATGTGAATCCAGTCGGTGGAGTAGAGAAAGCTAAGGCTGTCCGTGATATAGTCAACCGAACCGGAGTGAGTTTTCACGATGTCATGTACGTGGGAGATAGCATTACAGATGTTTCCCCCTTCCAGCTTGTAAGGGAGAATGGCGGGTTGACGGTATCCTTCAATGGAAACTCTTATGCCGTTAGAGAGGCGGAGGTAGCGGTTATGTCAAATAACACTGTAATAACCTCAATACTGGCTCACATATTCAAAAGAGAGGGGAAGGCAGGGGTTCTTAACTTAGTGAGGGAAGGGGTCTCTAACTATTATAGAAAAATAATAGCGCCAGAATTAGTGAGTAGATATGAAGGAATTCTATTGAAGGAGCCTCCGGTTCTGGAATTGGTTACTGATGACAATTTGAGGCGTTTATCCCTAGAGAGCTCTGAGTTCAGGAAGAGAGTACGAGGAGAAGCTGTAGGTAAACTCGGCTAATGTGTGATGAAAAATGAGGGTGAATGTGGAGGATACTTACTGCGAAGCCTTCGATGGATTATTCGCTAGGTTCATAGTAACTGCGGTGGATGAGAAGAGACTCCGTAGAGCAGCCCTAGGAGCCACCGCACTACCGTCCACAGTATTTGGGAAATCCGAAGGTGGAGTGGAACGATGGCTTACAAGAGAAGAGACTCCAGATGGCCGCTTAGGGGCTATACTACAAGTATGGGTGAATTACGGTAAAAAGGCAGAGAAGGTTCTAGAGGGAGAGTTGGGTTGGAGGATAAGACAAGGCATACTCGTAGTTCCTTCCACAGCAGTCTTCAACGCCTTAGACTCCCCTAACAGCATCGATATGATGAGTAAGGTGGGTCACTGTGGAGACGGCTACGAGTGGACAGAAGAATACTTCGGGAGGGAGGTCATCAACATTCCAATCATGATGCCTGACTTCAAGATTGAAAGACACCTAGGATACGCTAGAGGGGTTATGGGTGGGAATTTATGGTTTATGTGTGATAGTCTAAAATCAGCCTTGGAGGTTGGAGAACGAGCTATAGAGGCTATATCAACCGTAGAAGGGGTTATAACTCCCTTCGACATATGCTCCGCTGGGTCTAAACCCGAAACGAACTTCCCAGAGATTGGACCTACAACGAACCACCTTTACTGTCCAACACTCCGAAGGAAGATTGAAGATTCAAAGGTTCCAGAAGGAGTAGAGTCTATACCCGAGATAGTGATAAATGGAGTCTCTCTATCAGCTGTGAAAACTGCGATGAAACGGGCTATAGCCGCCGTAGAAGGCATCGATGGTCTAGTCAAGGTCTCTGCAGGGAATTACGGAGGAAGACTTGGAAGATATAAGATCTTTCTGAGAGAGTTACTGTTATGAGCTTGGATGTTGTCTGTTTCGGCGCCTTGAACGTAGATCGCCTCTTCATGGTGGATAAGATAGCGAAGGCTGACGAAGAATGCTTCGTAACAAACTTCGAGGAGCATCCCGGGGGTTCAGCGGCGAACACAGCTGTAGGCTTAGCAAGACTAGGCGTTAAAACGGGCTACATAGGTAAGGTTGCGATAGATAATGAAGGTCGATTCCTCCTTCAAAGTCTAGAACGAGAAGGCATCGATACTACAGGAGTAGTGATTTCGGAGATTGGAAGAAGCGGAGTGGTCATGGGATACGTGGACCCAAAGGGAGAACGGGCTCTCTACGTCGCCCCCGGAGTAAACAACTCCCTAACCTCAAGAGAAGTCGATCCGGAATACGTCTCCTCAGCGAAATTTCTCCATCTCACATCCTTCGTTGGTGAGGAACCCTTCAAGGCCCAAATCAACCTCTTAGAGAACTTACCGGAGAGGGTTAAAGTAAGCCTTGACCCCGGGCACCTCTACGCAAGTAAGGGGTTGGAGAAGTTGAGGCCACTGATACGTAGGCTCTTCGTCTTCATGCCTAACGAAAGGGAGCTCAGAGCGATAACCGGAAAAGGGCTCTATGAAGGAACTGAAGTTCTTCTAGAGGAAGGAGTGAAGATGGTAGTTGTTAAGTTGGGTAAGAGAGGCTGCTACATAAACGACGGAGAGAAGTCTCTTCACATCAAAGCCTATGAGGTAGATGTTATAGATACCACTGGGGCCGGAGATGCCTTCTGTGCAGGCTTCCTATACGGGTTACTGAAGAATAAGGGACTGAGAGAATGCGGTATCTTAGGAAATTTTGTAGCCTCGAAATGCATAACTAGAATGGGGGCAAGAGACGGGCTTCCCCATCTCTCTGAACTACCGAGTTCTCTAGTCTAGCGGTTTTTTTCGTGGAAAAGTTGGTAGGGAACCGTGAATATGCGCACTGCCCCGGTTGCGTGTCTCTGGTCGAAGCCTCCCTTCTTTATAGATCTCAGCTCTGGAGCGAATAGAGAAGTTTCCGATTCACGTTTTGCGATCGTTATGGTTCCCTTATAGAGGTTCATATAGATAGTTCCGTTCACATACTCCTGTGTGGAGTCTATGAAGGCGTCTAGATTCTTCTTCAGAGGATTAAACCAGCCTGCATGGTAGACCATCTCTGACCATAACCTATCGATCTCTCCTTTAAGGCGGAGCTGATCTTTGGTAAGTGTTAGGTGTTCAAGGTCAGCGTGTGCAGTGAGAATTATGGTGGCTGCCGGTGCCTCATAGAGCTCCCTAGACTTTAAGCCTATCATCCCGTCTTCAAGCATGTCTATTCTGCCTACACCGTTCTCGCCGCCAACTTTGTTAAGGTAAAGGATCATCTCCACCGGATCTTTTATTCCGTCAACGTCTACTGGAACACCCTTCTCAAAGGTGATAACGACTTCCCTGGGCTTATCCGGCGCTTCTTCTGGAGGAACAGCCCAAATGTAATCTCTCGGGTAATGAGAGTAGAGGTCTTCCACTTGCCCGCTACCGATAGAATGAGACCACATATTTACGTCGCCACCGAGTTCCCCTCGTCTCTTCTTAGGCTCTATTCCATATCCTCTAAGGAGCTTCTCCTCCTCTGGTCGGGAGAGGTCATACTCCCTTATGGGCGCGATAGTCTCCAAGTGGGGAGCTAAATACTTGAAGGCAGCTTCCATACGGAACTGGTCGTTTCCTTTACCCGTGCATCCATGGGCTACAGCCTCTCCTCCTACATCCTCCGCCACTTGAACAACTTTGGTCGCTATCAAAACTCTACTCATGGAAGTTCCGAGAGGGTACCCTTGATAGCTTCCATTCGCTTTTATGCAACGGAAGATGTAGTCTTCAGTGAACTCCTTCTTCGCATCAAAGAATTTCATGTCGTAACCTAAGATAGCTATCCTCTCTTTCGCTATCTCAATCTCCTCGTCTCCTTGACCAACATCTACACAGACAGGAACAACCTCATCGTACCCGTACTTCTCTTTAAGGAAGACCAAAACTAATGTGGAGTCTAATCCACCAGAATAGGCAGAGACTGCGATTTTCTTTGAACTTTTCATTTTCTCTCTTTCTCCTTTAAATCCTCTTATATTTTCGACAGGTATTTTTTAACTGTTTCTTTTAGCATCTTTCTAGATCTCTCCAGGGCCTCCCTTTTCGATGACCAACACTCCCTGTAATCTTTAAGGGTTGCCGCTCTACTTTCCAGCATTCGTTCTGTCTCAGTTGGATTTGGACTCCCAAGGGACTTACGGTTAAGAAGGGAGTGCTTTGCTGTAATGACCTTCCTAAGAAACTCTTCATTCACAGTGATTCTCCTTTTCAGAACTTCCTCTGCAACCTTCTCAATAATCTCGGGTTTCAACCCTGACATTTTAATTCCGGAGGTTATCATCTCACGAACTAGATTGCCGACTAGTTTATGCGCTTCCCTAAATGGGAGTCCTACCTCAACCACTAACCTTTCGGCGAGATCTAAAGCTGAAACGTATCCATCTTTAATCCTAGTTTGCATATTCGTCTCATTAACTTCCATAGTTTTAATGGCGCCAGTTAAAATCTCTAGGGAAGCCTTTACGGTATCTAAGCCAATCCAGAGATGATGCTTCGTCTCTTGAAGGTCACGGTTATAACCAGTAGTTAATCCTTTCACCATGGTCAGAATTCCGTTTAAGGCACCGAATACCCTACCGGTTCTCCCACGGATAAGTTCAAGACTACAGGGATTCTTCTTCTGGGGCATAACACTCGAGGTAGAGGAATACTCATCAGCTAATTCTATATAACCAAACTCTGAACTTGACCATAGGATAAAGTCTTCAGCTATTCTACTCAAACTGGACATCAAATTCGCAAGGACGCTGAGAGTCTCTACTTCCACATCTTTACTGCTGACTGCATCGATGGAGTTTTCCATAAGCCCATCGAACCCCAGTAGAGAAGCCGTCCTCTTCCTATCAATGGGTATGCTAGTTCCCCCGATCGGTCCGGCTCCTAGAGGGCTAAGGTTCACTCTTTTATAACAAGAGTCTAGTCTCTGTAGGTCTCGAAGCAACACGTCTACGTAGGCAAGTAGATAATGACTTAGAGTCCCTACCTGAGCCTGTTGAGTATGAGTGTATAGAGGCATTATAATTCCCTTATATCTCTCCGCCTTCTCCAACAACACAGAGGCGAGGCAGAGAATTCTCTCAGCTACTTCAATAAGCTCCCTTCGAAGTCTTAATCGAATATCCAAAACGACTTGGTCGTTTCTTGATCGTCCGGTATGGAGTTTACCCCCCACCTTCATCCCTATGTCTCGAATCACATAAGCCTCAATAAACTCATGAACATCCTCAAACTCAGGTTCGATCTTGACCTCTCCAGCCTGATACTCTCTTCGGAGCTTCTCCAAGGACGCTAATATCTTCGTTAAGTCTTCTTTAGAGAGAACCCCTTGCTCGAATAGCATTATATCGTGGGCTTCTGTTCCATCTATATCCTCCTCGAAGATTCTGTAATCGTCCTCCAAGGAGGACATGAACTGCGCAGTCTTCTTATCAGGCTTCTTTCTCAACCTAGCCCTATAGACACCTTTATCCACCAAAATAAACCTCCAAAGGGCTCCTATCTGAACGTAGATACTGAGGTCTTTCTAACATATCCTTTAGTATATTAACTTTTCAATTTCGACATAAGAAAGTTGGATAGCGTCGCCTACTTCAAATCTTCCAGAGGCACGTCCACTCTTTTCTGTATCTTAGAGATGTGGGCCATTCTCTCGGAGAAAGTGACGTAATGCCATGTTGACTTAGGCGGAAGGGGCTTCCCCTTTAAAGCCGCCTCAATAACTTTCTCCTTTGGATATTTTTTGCCGTTACTGGCGGTTTTAACTCCAATTTTAGGAGACCCGTAATCGACAAAGAGGACCGGTATCTTAGAGCACCCAAGGAGCCTCAAGGCTTCTATTCTGTGGTGCCCATCAAGGATCACATTTGTATTTCTATCGACCGCTATAGGCTTCTTGAGGATTCCATCAGACTCTATCTCAGCCTTCAGATTGTAAAGCCGCTTAGGGTCCACCCTCTCATGGCCCTTCAAAAGAGAAGCGTTGACTATGCGGATACTGAGAATGTGATCTGTATCCCCGTCTTTAGTGGTTTGAGACGTGCCCATTTTATAAGCCCCGTTTAAGATATGATTCGTCCATAAAAGTTATAATTAAATCTTTTGCGTACAAAAATGTACATTAACTATTCTTTTACGCGCATATTTTAGACTGCCCTTTACGCGAATGTTAGTATAATTTATACAAAAAGGAGATTGTCGGCGAATCCGTGGAGACAATCTTCAAGAAAAAATAGTGTCTTGTCAAAATGAGATTGGATTTAGTCTCTAAGGATTCGCCACGTAAGGAAGCTGAAGAAACTTATCACAAAGGCTAGAATAGCGAACGTGCCGACTCGTATGAAGGGTGTTAGATGGGAGAGTTTACCTTCTATCCATTCTGGATGATAAAGCTGTAATAGTACACCGTAACCCCAACCTAACAAACCAAAGAGGAATAAGGTCTCGCAAAATGCGATAAGTGTCTTCCTTATAGTCTTCATGGAGGTTTCTTAATACTCCTTCTTTAAGATTAACTTTACGCCCTAAAAGGTGAATCTCTTTTTTAATAGCCCAATATGGAAAGAAGGCGGTCTGACATATAGGTTTTTCATATTTATTTCCGAATCTATCTTATAAAACAGAAAAATATTCCGAATTTATTTATCATTTTTTAACGCGGGGTTTATTCTTCATAACTATTTTAATAATTTTATCTTATAATAAGAGCCTGGCGATTACGGTGGAGAGGAGAAAAGCTATAAAAGTTGTAGCGGTCATCTCCACTCTAGCCTTTCTTATAGCTCTAAATCCGATGATCTTCGGTATGTTAACATCGACGGTGCAGATCCAGAACGCTGGAACAATAAAAGCTGTAGGAGTAGGCGTTTACTGGGACAGCAGCTGCACAAATGAGACAACTTCCATACCGTGGGGCATGCTCGATCCGGGCTCAAACAGGACATTCACAGTCTACATAAGGAACGAAGGCAACACGGCAGAGAGTCTATCACTAAACACTGAGAACTGGAACCCAACTAACGCTCAGAACTACATAACGCTCTCATGGAATTACGATGGGACAGTTTTAAGTCCTGATCAAGTTGTAGAAGTGAATCTAACGTTGTCTGTAAGTTCCAGCATAGAGGGCATCGAGAACTTCAGTTTCACCATAGTCATAATAGGTACAGAAAGCAGCTAGACACCATTCGCTACCCCTTCCATTCCTTATCTCCTAGTTAAATAGAAGCAAACTTATTATTGTCGCAGATTAATGAACTTCTAGCTTTTAGACTCGCACTCCCTTATAATAGCGGTTGTTGAGAAGATTATTGTTAAAGCCATAAGTGACAACGTTATTGGTGTTATTGTTATCCCCCATGGGGTATAATTTAGAAGGAGACCGACGAGAGGGACTATGGCTAAGCTCATTCCTATACTGAGGGCCACTCTTTCGATGCTATCAAGTTCCTTTTTTCCAGTTTTTATTGGTAGTCTAGTTGGGAATAGGGCTCTTATGAAGCTATAGCCGGGGAGCCATAGTACGAAGACTAGTCCTAAAACGTGTCTAATGTAGGCAAGTGGGTAAGCCCTCTCAGGTATTGCAAATACAACAATTGTGGTTGCTATGGTCAATGTTAATGTGATCCAATACCAGAGACTCTTCGCGGAGGAAAGGTAACTCAGTAGTGTTTGGGTTGCCCGAGTTGGTTTCTCCTCCAGTTTTATTAGACCCCTACTCTCCAAAGAGAGAACATAACGAATTGCTTCGTCTTTAGATAAACCAAATTTCTCTTTGACGTATTGAGCCAATTCTTCAACTGTTTCTGGCTTTTCCTTCTCGATGATTGTAAGTATGTAGCGCTCTACATTTTCTAGTTCGTTTTTTCCCATGTTTTCTCTCTTCTTTTGTGCATTGTATGCTATGTTAAAGACGTGATAACTATTTCATATATTCGTAACGCGATGGTTGAGAGGAATAGGATACCCATAGTTAGAGCTACATTTCTGAGCCGCCTCTTATTTATGAGTAGGCTTGTTTGGCCGTAGTAGGGGGAGAGTAACTCGGAAGTGGCTAGTAGGATTATGGCTGTTATTGCCAGCCAAAGGCTCAAATCCCAAAGAGACAAAGGAAACATCATTTCATATCTCAATCCAGTTCTTTTCCATGTTTCTACAGAAGGACATTGGTATCAAAAATTATTATGTTATTCTTCGATTATGTTGTAACAAACTTCTAATGTATCATTCTTTGAAATGTTTATTTTTTCGATCTGAACAAGGTTATTTGTGACCCTGGCGAGTATGCAGGCTATTGAACTGCATAAGGGACACCCAATTGAGGGGTAAACTTCTTCTAGCTTACTGATCTCTCTGCAAAGTTTCAAGTAAACTGGTTTTCTTATCTTCACTAGAATTGAGGAGGCATCTCTTTCTATCTCTATATCTTCAGCGATTTCCAATCCTTCAACAATGGCTTTGGCTAGGTTATTCTCTAGATAGTTTATGTTAACGGTGGAGAGGTTTACTCCTAACTCTTCTTCAATTAATTGCGCTAAACTCGATCCTGGGGGTTCAATACAGATTCCTTCCGGGTTAGAGTAAAACATCTTTTCTTCAGTGATTTCTTCTGGTTTTGGAAGAGTTTGAATTTCTTCTCTAGGTATGAAGAGCATGGCGGATTTAAGTCCTTTCAGAGTTCTAGGGGAGAGATATACCGGTTTGCCTTGGTAATTCAATTCTTTTATTAATTTGTCTATATTGGAGAGGGATGGTAGAATTGAGGAGTCTAAAAGATCCTTCTTTATGTAGTTTGTTGGTGCAACATAGAAGAGTAGGGCTCCCCAGAAGGTTAAGCCTAGACCTATAAAGGCTAGTATGTTAGAGGAGAAAAACACCGACATCGGAAGGGCGGCGATGCCTATGGATAGTACCATAACAGCAGCAATTCGCGAGGGCCTCCTTTTTAGTCTTCTTAACTCTGCCCTCAAGGATTCCATTTCCTCATTATTGTCCGAATTCATAAAGCATCACTATTTTTAATTAAAAGCACTCCTTAGTTGTTACATCGATTGTTAAGGCTCAGCTTTCGTTAAAGCCTTTCTGTCTCAACCTCAAATATCCGTTTCTAAATACATTCTTTATTGCAGAGTGGCCACGGGAATTTTAGAAGAAAAATATCGTAATTGTATTCTAGTTTTTTTGAATGTATTTTAGATAAATAGTTTGAATTCTTAAATGATAATAAATGTTTTTTCTGCATATCACTCGTCTGAGAGATGAGAGAGCATCCACTCCAAATTGAAAGATCGGCTGCGACTTCACAATTTAGGAGTGGAAAACATAGATGTCTTCTCCAAAAAATAGAGAGTTTGAAGTGTTTAAATTTTGGATTAAATCGGCTTCGGAGAAGAAAGTCACTGATAGGTTTTTCTGTAGTCGGATTAGCCATTCGCTTCGTTCTTGCACCGTTCTTTGGTCATCCTTACGATTTGCGTATTTTTATGGCTGTTGGCTGGGCGGTTGCTCACGGTATGACTCCTTATGGTCAATATGTTCTACAGGAAATCTTCCTAAATATGCCCCATCCACATCTTTATGGGACTTTCTACGGTATCGGATATCCTCCTTCTTGGGGTCTGATTTTAGGTTTCATGTATCAAATCGCATCTTCGATAAACCCGAACAATATTTACGCATTGGTTCTCTCTCTGAAGGTTCCGATAATTATCGGCGATCTAGTGGCGTCTCTTGTAATCTACAGGATACTGAAGTTGAAGTTGAATGAGCAAGTTGCGTTTAAAGCCTTCTGCTTTTATCAACTCTGTCCTTTCTTAATTGTTATAGGCGCCGTCTGGGGTATGTTCGATGTTTTAGTCCTTCTCTTGTCTATTCTCTCTGCGTATTTACTCTTGGAGGAAATGGAGTGGTCTCTGATCTCTTTAGCCTTCGCCTGCTCACTTAAGCCGTATCCGGTTATACTGGCGCCGTTATACTCGATTTTTCTCTATAAAGAAACGCGTTCGATAAAGAAGACCTCTATTTACTTCTTCGGCGTTATCGCGTTACTATCCTTAATTACCATGGTCCCTATGGCCTTGTTCAGTTGGCCCGTATCAAACCTGTATTACGCCCTCTCTTCTCATTTGTCCCCAACCGACTTTTACTATGATATTGGCGCGAGCTATACGTATGGTGCTGCCAGCCCCTTCAATGTATCCAACCTCTTCAAATTGATCGACCCCACGATAAAACCCTATTGGATTCTCGATTATCTCTGGATTGTAGCCATGACGGGGTTCTACTTTTACGCAATCCTCCGCATCTCAAAAGTTAACTTTGCTTCAATAGTCAACTGGTCCTTTCTAGCAAGTCTCGTATTCTTCACTACACGTCCTTGGGTTTCCGAACAGAACTTGATTCTACCTTTCTCTCTCTTTCTCTTAGTCGTCCTATTTGATAGATTTCATGCAGGTTGGAAGTATATCCATGCGTTGTGGATTCTATTTTTCACTTTCATACTGATACATGTTCCAGCGATCGCGTTTCTGTGGATAGTGTATCCTTGGACTTTGAATGCAGCTACCGCCTTCTGTGATGGGCCTTTAGGTCCTGTTCGTTGGGTTTTGATGAGCGTGTTAACTCTATCTTGGCTTGCTATTCTCTGGCATTACTCCATTAGGAGGAGGATTTGGCGTTGAGGATCGTAACGATGTTATTGCATGATGAACGCTTCAGCGGCTGGTCCCTAGATGAGAAGCTGGAGAGGTTACATTTTTCAAAGCAGTATTTGAAATTCTGTAAAAGTTTTGGCTGGGAACCCTATCTCTACTGTTTCCATCAGTCACTTCGTGAGAAGCAGGTTTATGAGATTGACGATTTAGGTGTAATAAAAGTTTTTCCTGTAGAATTTAGGTTTCCACCTCTCCTCCGTTTCGGTAACGACCATAATCCGAAGGCTCTCTTAAGAGAACTTAGTCTTGATGAGCCCGACCTTATCCACTTTCACCAATATTACATGTTCTCTTTTCCATACGTAGCCAAATTTGTTAAAAAGAAACTGAATTGTCCCTTAACGGTGCAACTTCATGGCTACCATCAAAAATGGATAAGACGCCTTTTTTACATGCCATCTCTTTTCTCACTGAAGATGGCCGATCGCATCTTTTACAGCTATAGGCCTGAGGAGTCTGTCTACAGAAAACTCAATTTATTGGATAAAGCTGTGCGAGTTCCGATGCCTTCTATAGACCCGAATATCTTTAAGCCGAGTAAAAAGGAGGAGACGTCGAATTTACTATATGTTGGAAGAGTGCCCTTATTCTTCAGCACTTATGGAGACAAGTCGCCGATTCTCCTTCTCTTCCTACTGCGTAGACTACTCCGTTATAGAGATGTGAAATTAACTATTGTTGGTGACGGTGTAGGTCTGCCCTACTGTAAATATTTAGCTTCTGAACTCGGAATTGATGGAAACGTTGATTTTACGGGATACATTCCTCATCAGGCGCTTCCAGAGTTTTATCGGAATTCTATGTTAACCTTGGTTCCCATGGAGCTAGAAGATGTAGATGGTTATTTTGATGGAGCTATACAAGAGAGTTTGGCTTGTGGTACAACTGTAGCAGCTTTTAAGGCTTCCTCAAGAACGCCATTAGAAGGCTCATTGGGCTTTCTTTTGTCCAGGAATGTTAAGGATGCTGCTGAGGAGGTTTCCGCGCTACTGGATGAGCCTGAAATCCTCGATAAAATGGCGAGGAAGGGCTCGCGATTTGTGCGTAGTCACTGTACAGAGGAGAAGTTGAAACAGAAGTTACGTTCTGAGTGGGAGGGATTGATGAGAAGATGAAGGTATCTATTGTAATTTGTGCTTACAATGAGGAGAGTGGAATCAGAAGGCTTCTCAAAAACTTAACTAGGCAGAGGTTGCCGCCAGAAATAACGGATTACGAAATTATAGTCGTTGCTTCGGGCTGTACCGACAGAACAGTCCCAATAGTTAAGGAGTTCATGGCTGAGAACCCGAAAGTTAAATTAATTGAGGAGGAGGAAAGGCGGGGAAAGGCGTCGGCTATGAATAGAGCGCTTGAAGTCGCTAGCGGCGAATTGATAGTCTCTATTCCAGCGGATGTTCTACCAGTTGAAGACGGATTGTATCATCTGCTGTTACCCTTTAGAGACCCGAAAGTTACTGCTGTCAGCGGCAAACCGGTGCAGCATCCAAAATTAAGGAAGAAGGGGATTTTGGGTAAAATAGCGAATATAACATATGGGTTCTGGGAGAAGCAGATGAAAACATTGAACGACGCTGGTTTAGCCGCTCATAGCAGCGGTGAATTCATGGCTATGAGGGCAGATGTTGTAGAGCATATTCCAGAGGAGTGTGCAGCGGAGGATTCGTACATATCAATTATGGCTAGGAGGAAAGGTTTCATAAAATTTGCATCAAAAGCGGTTGCCTATAACATAATGCCCTCTAATATCCTCGACTACATCAACCAGAGGAGGAGATGGCTCTATGGTCACTTCCAAACGCATAGATTAACTGGGGAGTATCCTACGGTTATGGATACTTTAATTTTCTCTAGAACAGGCCTTGCCCTGAGGATAATTAAGGAAGTAATCCTTGAGGATCCGAAAAGAATTCCATTCTTTTTCGTCGCAGCGCTCATCGAAGCTGGAATATATGCCCTAGTTGTTTTAGATGCTATAATGCGGCGTCAATATGCGATTTGGCCTATCATTAAATCCACTAAGGTAAAATTGGATGACTTAACTCGCGAGCAGGCGTTTAGGAGGACTTCATAATCCAGAGATTATCAACTTCTAACATGACATCAACGGGAACTCTGTCGCTTTCTACGACGATGTAGACGCTCTCTAATCGGTCACCTTCAGTAATCTTCCAAGCGCGGTCTATATAATTAGTTAAATCGATCTGGTAGTGCCTCCATGTATTCAAGGCGATTTCATCTATTTTAAATTCTACAACGTCTCCGAATTGATAAATTATGTCTCCGCCTAGATGTATGTTCCCCCTTGGATGCCTCTGAGTTTCTGGACTATCTAAAAAGTCGATTTCTGTATAGACTACATCGCCGTTACCGCGTTGGACTGCACAGGCTAAGGCGATGCGAAGCCAATCGTCTGGAGTTTCATAATTAAATTTTAACACCTTAACGTCGAAGGCGACTTGGATTTCCGTGTTGTAAAGAGGTATCTTCTGACCACCCTCGAAACCTGCTGTCCACCACATGCCAGTTGCTACGTGACCACCCTCACCGCCAAATGTCCTTAAAGTTATCGAGACCTTATCGCTGAAAGAAACGTTCCATTCCACATCCTTTGTGAATCCGTAGATATGGGGGTTCCAGAATTTCCTGTCTTCAGCTGTAGGTAAGGAGGCGTCTCCATCAACGTTGATAATTACCCATTCTTTCTGTCCTTTAGGGGCAGCTATTTGGCTGCTTATGCTTAGGAAGGAGAATGTGATGAGTAGCATAGCTAAGATGACTTTTGTTCCTCTCTGCATGGTATAGAAGTACCTCTTCTCATGTATAGTTCTTGTGAAACTGTATTTAGCAACTTAGCTATGATTACTTATCACAGCTCTAGGTGTAATGTTCATAATCCATTTTTAACTTATGGAAGGAATCTCCTAAGCAGAGTTCACTTATGGGAGAGAGGGTTATCAGCCCGTTGAGGAGAATTCCAAGGATAAAGTGGGTATTACTGTCTATCGTCCTGCTATTTACGTTAGCCTTTACTCTAATTCTTGGGAGCATAAGTCCGGCTGGAGGTGTGGCGGTAACAACTTACAATGGAAGGGAGTATACGCTTGCCGATTACCCTTCGCCCTTTATATCTGCAAATAGTTCTACTCCAAGCACCTATGTGATTATCCCAAGTAGTACTCCGCATGGTCCTTGCGGGTCTGCCCATACCATGGACACTATGGGTGGTGTTTTAATAGCCTATAGGCTGGGAATTGAGAAGGAGAGGAACGGAGGTTTGGGGACTTTGAAGACCGCTATGGACTGTTACAGTTATATATCCACGTATGATGTAGAAAGCGCTAGGGTTACGATGACGGATACTATCAGCAACCTTATCGTCATCGGAGGCCCGGGGGTCAACCAAGTCACATACTACTACAACGAATTGAAGAACGATGAAGGAGACTACGTTCTACCTGTAAGGTATGTTAGAGACGTTTCAGGGGACTACCTATACGTGCAGTCGAGCGGAAAGGAGTATCGCATAGAAAGAGATGGTGAAGGGAGAATCACCGCTGATTATAGCGTGATCCAAATCTACAGGGATGGTAGTAGATATGTTCTTTTGGTTTATGGTTTAGGAGGGGAAGGCACGAGAGCTGCTGCAGACGTTCTATCTGAGTTCAGTAATTGGAACCTTACTGGATTAGCTGTGATAGTGAGATATCACGATAGTGACGGAGATGGCTTCTTAGACACCGTATCGATAGTGGAGGATGTACCGCCTCCAAGCGTAACTATTGGTGTTTATCAGGAGGTTGAATGCGTTAACGAAGTTTCTTCTATCGATTGGGGAGAAATTGACGCTGGATCATCAAAGAATGTTACAGTGTACGTTAAGAACTTGGGAAATAGACCAGTTACTCTATCTCTGGATACCCAAAATTGGAGTCCTCCAGAGGCCCAGAATTACATGAGTGTTGATTGGGATTACGATGGTAGTCCACTCAATCCAGATGCCGTCCTTCAAGTACAGATAGTTCTTACAGTCTCTGCAAATATTACGGATATAACAGACTTTAGCTTTGAAATTATTGTGATAAGTGAGGGCTAAGCGCTTTACGTGCTTCTTTATTAATAGCCTTTAGTATAAGTTTTACGGGAGTATTAGAGTCTAAAACTGAGATTGATGTTTCCTGTCTCCCTTGATGAATAATATTTTGTGGTGTCAAAAGGGTATTATGTTCGTTAAGAATTTTAGAAGAGAAAAAGTACAGGTAGCTCTTGGTGTTTAGTGAATTGGGCGGTATTTTTTGTAGAGTGCTATTGCGGGAATTGTGATTAGCGCTGATATGAGTAGGAGTATTGTTCCTAGGGGGGCTTCGGGAATAACATGCCAGGAGTTGCAGTCGAAGTCGATTTCACCAATGTAACAGAGGTGAAGGCCGTCTAGTGATACGAAGGCGAATATTACTTGGTAAG
>CAZOCN010000002.1:0-34283 GCA_964578315.1 uncultured Candidatus Bathyarchaeia archaeon | reverse complement strand
CTCAAGAACGCCAAAATCTTCGCTAAGAAAGTCATAGTTCTAGGCGAGAAATCTGAGAAAAAGAAAGGAAAGTGAGAGAAGTTGTCCGAGGAAAAGAAGGATAAGAGAGAAGCAAACTTCGAAATAGGACCTAAACTTCTAGAGTTACTTGCGAAACTTCAGAGGGTTGAACTCGAAGATTTTGAGATGGAAGTGGAAAATCTAGAGCTCTGGCTGCCCTCCGCTGCCGCGATGACGATTCCACCTAAAGCCGCTGTTACCCCTACTCCTGTGCCTAAAGTGAAGCCCACTAGAATCTTAGAGGAGGAGTTTATTCCTCCAATTGAAGAGTACACTGGAATGGTTAGGGAAGTAACCCTCGGAGCCACTAAAAGCGAAGGAGGGTCCCGCGGAAAGACCGTTACCATCGGAGGCGCCACTACACCAGCCTTCTACATATTCGAGAAACCACCGAAGCATCCGCCCGTTGTAGCCTTGGACACCTTCGACATGAAAGTGCCTCTCCCTAAGGCTATACGGATGCATGTTGAGGAAGTCATGGAGGATCCGGCGGAATGGGCGAAACTGGCAGTTAACAAATTTGGAGCCGATGTAGTCACTATACACCTGCTCAGTACAGATCCGCTTATTAAAGATGCCTCACCAAAGGAAGCCGCGAAGACCGTTGAGGAAGTTCTACAAGCGGTGGATGTTCCGATAATCGTAGGGAGTTGCGGTGATCCGCGAAAAGACGCTGAGGTCTTCAAGAAGGTTGCTGAAGTAACTCATGGTGAACGGGTTCTCTTAAGTTCCTTGACGTTGGAGATGGCGGAGGCAGGTACTCTAAGCGATACGGCTAAGGCTGCTAAAGAGTATGGGCATGTGGCGCTTGCCTTCACAGCCTTAGAATTGAATAACGCCAAGGAGTTGAATAGACGGCTATATGAATTCCTTCCGGAAGACAGCATAGTCATGGACCTAACAACAGCTGCTTTAGGTTACGGACTAGAATACTCCTTCACCATCCATGAACGGGCAAGATTAGCCGCTTTAATGGGCGACCCGGAACTTCAGCATCCAGTCCTATCCGGCTCCACCAACGCCTGGGCTGCAAGAGAAGCTTGGATGAAGTTGGGGCCGGAGTATGAGCCAAGAGAACTCAGAGGGCCTCTATGGGAGACTGTGACGGCGCTTTCCCTACTCCTCGCCGGTGTAGACTTATTCATGATGATGCATCCAGCTGCCGTTAGGACCATGAAGGAAGCAATCAATCAATTGCTGAATATGGGGAAGGCTAAGCCTGAGAAAATAGCCGATTGGATCACTATCAGAATATGAAAGAGGAGGATGAATTTTTGACTGAGCGAGAGATAAAGAAGAGCATAAAGGAGATAAGTCCTATCGACGTCTACAAGTTGCTCCCTAGAACAAACTGTAAGGAATGCGGCGAATCCAACTGCATGGCCTTCGCAACGAGACTAGTGAACGGTGAACTCTCCATAGAAGACTGTCCTCCACTTCTAAAGAAAGAGTATGAGAAGGCATACCTACAGCTTAAAGAACTCTTAGCTCCAGCTGTGAAAACCGTCGTAATTGGATCTGGTGATCGTTCTGTGAAGATTGGTGGAAAATACGTCATGTACCGCCACGAATTCACCTATCATAATCCTACACCCATAGCGATTGACGTATGTGACTTGATGAGCGACGAAGAACTCTCGGAGAGAGTTAAAAGAGTAGAGAGTTTCAACTATAATTACATAGGAAGATCCCTTACTTTGGATATGTTGGCTATAAGATCTACCTCCAATGACCCCGCCAAATTCAAGTCTACCCTCGAAAAAGTTACGAAAATCACCGAACTACCGCTGATTTTGTGTACTTTAAATCCCGAAGTTATGGAGACAGGTCTTGTTCAAGCTCAGGATCGTCGTCCTCTGATTTACGCAGCGACTAAGGATAACTGGAAGGACATGGCTGAGTTGGCGCTTATGTACAAGTGTCCGTTGGCCGTCTTCGCGCCGAATGACCTGAAATTGTTAAGGTCTCTGGTGAAGACTCTTCTTGAGTATGGAGTTGAAGACTTGGTGCTAGATCCAGGAACCTTCGTTGATGAGGGTTTGTCGGATACTATCAATAACTTCACGATGGTGAGGCGGTTAGCCTGTAATAGGGGCGATGAACTCTTCGGGTTTCCTCTCATAGGCACTCCCATCACTGCTTGGGCGAGTGAGGAGATTTCAAATGAACTCGTAAAGTGGAAGGAAGCCTACGTTGCTTCTATGTTAATCTCCAGATACGCGGACCTACTGATAATGCATAGCCTCGACGGATGGGTTATACTGCCTCAAGTGGTTTGGCGATTTAATATTTACACAGACCCGAGGAAGCCTGTTTCGGTTGAGCCTGGCGTGAGAGTCTTCGGTAAACCAGATGAGAACTCCCCGGTGTTGCTGACGACAAATTATGCTCTAACCTATTTCACTGTGGAATCCGACATCAAATCTGCTAATCTAGACTGCTACCTCGTTGTAGTTGATACAGGAGGCATAAGTGTCGAAAGCTCAGTTGCAGGTAGGTACTTGACAGCGGATACGATAGCAGATGCGCTTAAGGAGTTCGGAGTGGAAGAAAAAGTGAAGCATAGATATCTGATAATGCCTGGATTAGCGGCGAGGTTAAGTGGTGAAACAGAGGATTCAACAGGATGGCGTGTCATAGTTGGGCCTAAAGACTCATCGGGGATACCTAAGTTAATAAAAGAGAAATGGCCCCCTAAGGAAGAAGAGGAGGATTAACCACTTCAAGATTCCCCACTCATAGAATGGACTGAGGAAGTTTCCAGAACCCCATACAATGGGCGGAGTAATCATTACTCCCTCTGACTTAAAATATATAAAGGTTAAAGTGTGGCTCATAGGCATAGGGAGACGACAATGAAAAGATGAAGAAAACTGTGAAAGTAATCTTTCATCCTTTGAATAAGGTTGTTGAGGTGAAACAGGGAACCTTACTTCTCGACGCTATTCGTGAGGCTGATATACAGATAGAGAGTATCTGCGGCGGAAAGGGAGAATGCGGGAAGTGTAGAGTGATCCTTAATAAAGGCGAGGTTTCCTTAGTGTCAGACGCTCATAAAAAGCGTCTCTCGCCTCAGGAGTTATCTCAAGGTTATCATCTTGCCTGTCAAGTCCGAGTTATGAGCGACAGTGAGTTCACGATTCCAGTGGAGAGTCGTATCGACAGACCTAAGATACTGCTCAGCACGGAAATGACCATCGAGGAGTTCAATCCTGCCTCGAGGAAGTATCCCGTGAAAATCTTGTCTTCTCAGGATCAGCTTTTTCTGCGTCCCTCGATTAAGCTTGAGGGCTATTCCGGTTTGAGACCACGGGTCGATGACGAGATATACCGGAAGATTCTCTCCATGGGAGAGCCGATAACCGCTATAGTAAGTATGACGAATAATTATCCCGAGATTATCGATGTGAAGCCAGGTGATACGAGAGAGCTTAACTATGGTCTCGCGGTAGACCTTGGAACTACAACGGTTGTGATGTTACTCGTTAACTTAACGGATGGGAAGATTATAGGGAGATCGTCCACCCTTAATAGGCAGATCACTTATGGAGAAGAACTTATCACGAGAATCGCCTTTGCAAGTCAAAAGGACGGATTAGAGAAGCTACAGAAAGCTGCTGTGGAGAGCATAAACGAACTCGTCAAGAAGTTCACATTAAGTGTCGGAGTAAAAAGTGATGATATCACAGATGTCTGTATCGGTGGAAACACCGTTATGAATCATCTCTTGGTGGGAATGGACCCAACTTACCTTGAGATGGCGAATGTGCAGGTCTCCAGAAACCCGATAATAAAGAAAGCGAAGGATATTGGGATGAACGTAAATCCTGAAGCGTACATTTACTGCTTGCCCAACGTGAGTCGGTTTGTAGGAGGCGACGCCATCGGCGACGTCATAGCCTCTGGCATGCACAAGTCTAAGGAGCTCTCCCTCCTAATTGACCTAGGAACAAACGGAGAGATAATCTTCGGAAATAGCGACTGGTTAGCATCAGCATCCTGTGCTTCAGGACCAGCCTTTGAGGGAGCTGGCATAAAATTTGGTATGCGTGCTATGCGTGGAGCCATAGAGCACGTTAAAATTAACCCTGAAACCTTCAAGGCTGAGTATGAGGTTATCGGGAATACGGCTCCTAAGGGTATCTGTGGGTCGGGCATAATAGATGCTGTAGCGGAGATGTTCTCTGTAGGCGTTCTGGACTTTGCTGGGAAAATAGTGGAGGGGAAGACTCCCTTGGTTAGAATGGGGAATGAAGGGTTAGAGTTCGTCTTGGTTCCCGCCGAGGAGACTGCCGTAGGAAGAGACATAGTGATCACTCAACGCGATATGGATTACATAATGGATTCTAAGGCTGCAGCGTGTGGAGCGGTGGGGGTTCTGATGAAGAAATACAAAATTTCAATCTATGACGTGAAGAATATTTACCTCGCAGGAGCCTTCGGCGCCTATACGGACCTGAAGAACGTGATAAAATTTGGCATATTACCTGAGTTCCCCAATGGAGAGTTCCACCCAATTGGAAACGGTTCCCTATCAGGCGCCTACGCAACGCTACTGTCTATGGAAAAGCGAGAAGAAGCGAGAGATATAGCAGAGAAAATGGTCTACATCGACCTCTTGGTTGATGTGGATTTCGTGGACGAGTACTCAGCAGCGATCTACATTCCAGGCAAAAGAGAATTCTTCCCAACTTACCATGCTTCTATGTAGAAGCCTAACTCATAGTCAGATGTTTTCAGTAATGGTCTGAGATTTGAGGAAGGGGCTCTCTTCCTCAATCATAACCCTGCTTTCTTCATTATCTCTTTCACTGAGAGGTAAGCTGGAGAAGAGGCTGGAAGTTCCAGAAGAGATTTCCCGTTTAGGATATAATACTCTACATTCTCATCATAGGCGATTCTGCCGAGGTATTTCAGTTTAGTTCTCTTCTCCACCACTCCATCTAGTCGTTCCGGAAATCTGTAACCTCCAATGACGTAGAAGTTCCCGAAGTCTATCTTCACTTCTCTCGCGATTCTATACGCCCTCTTTACATGGTCGAAGGACTTCTTTGATGGGTCTATTATGTCCATTATGTCATCTACCTTCGAGGTTATCTTCCGGTTGAGGTGTTCTAACCCGGCGGGAGAGTCAACCAGTATATACTTGTAGTTCTTAGTTAACACTTCTAGTGCCTTCTTCAACGCGGCGTCAGGAAGGCAGTAACATCCCTCCAGCCATTTCGGTCCAACAGCCATAAAATCAAAAAACTCTCCCTCATAGAGGCCTTCCGCCCAGATTCTACTCTCAATCCTCTCGGAAGGAGGAATTCCTACGGTGGTGCCCCCGCTCTCTATGAAAGTTTCAATTAGAAGATCCGAGATTGTCTTTTTTCCCTCTTCTTCTAAATCCACTCCGACAGCCTCTCCAAGATTCTGGTCTGGGTCCACATCAACCAACAATAACGGATACTCGCCTTTCTCGATGAAGTATTTAGTCATAAGCGCCACGAAACTCGTCTTTCCGCTGCCTCCCCTACCCATAGAGACGATCATCTTCATACCGTTCCCTTCCCTCAACCTCAATAGATCGACAATCCCATGATAAAATATACACATAAAAACGTTGAGTAAATGGTTCCCACCCGGAAACAACAAGTTTATAGAGACTTGTCTTTTTAGTAGTATGGATGTTGGGTTGATTGTTGAGATAAGCATCAACTATGACCTCTGCACGAGTTGTAAGAAATGCGTCAAAGTTTGTAGTTACGGCGTTCTAGAATGGCTCGACGACCTTCCAGTGGTTGTTAATCCCCACAGCTGCGCTTTATGCCTGGAATGTGAAAAACTATGTCCAGTCAACGCGATAACCCATAAAGAAAAATAAGACCGATTTTTCTATCTCTCAGAGGCTGGAGGCGGCGTAGTTGAAGATTGCAGTAGCCGGCAAGGGCGGAGTTGGAAAGACAACTCTCGCTGGATCGCTAGCCTGCCTTCTCAGCCAGAGAGGCCTCAAGGTGTTAGCTGTGGACGCGGATCCCAATGCAAACCTCGCCTATACGCTGGGCTTAACGGCTGAGGAGGCGGATCGGATAATTCCGATCTCAGAGAATTGGTCTCTAATTGAAGAGAAGACCGGCGTCAAACCAGAATCTTATGGGGGCCTCTTCAGACTTAGCTTTACAGTAGACGATATAGTAACCCGTTACGCTGTGGATACGCCCTGTGGAGTCAGTCTCCTCGTAATGGGAGTTGTCCGTGAAGCTTCCCAAGGGTGTATGTGTCCCGCGAATGCCCTCCTCCGGTCCTTACTACGCCACATTCTAGTGCAGAGGGGAGAGGTTGTCGTGGCGGATATGGAGGCGGGGACTGAGCATCTAGGTAGAGGGACGGCGAAGTATGTGGATGAGATGCTAGTGGTTGTGGAGCCCAGTGCCAAATCTCTGAGAACAGCTATACGCATACGAGACTTAGCCGTGGGGCTCGGAGTTAAAGGGGTCTTCCTCGTCGGAAACAAAATTATGGGGGAGAAGGACGAGGAGGCGATTCGGAACTTCGCTCATGAGAACGAGCTCGAGATTTTAGGTATGATCCCCTATGACCCGGCAGTCCGCGAATCGGATCTCTCCGGCTCTCCCCTATCACTAACAGAATCCACACCGGCTCTGAATGCGATAAAGAGCATTTGTAACCATCTGGTGGAAATGTACAAAGCCAACTAAAGCCTTTCCTTTTGGGGCTCACACTGCAAGAAGACCTTTTCCTTTATCCTCTACTCAAGAGGAGCCGTATATCTGGAATCTACGGGAGAGGCGCCTGAAGGTTAAACGTTATTTAGTGTCAGCTTTAATCTATCTCTGAGGCTTGTTAACGTATGAGCTCTGGAAATATTGTAGATGTGAACGCTGATGAGTGGGAGAGTGAGGTCTTAAACTCTAAGGTCCCCGTTATTGTGGATTTCTGGCATAAAAACTGTATCTGGTGTCTCAGGTTGAATCCAGTGTTGGAGAAGGCAGCGGATGAATATAAAGGGAAGGTTAAGTTTGTCAAGTTAGACCTCTTAGCAGAACGCCAAAACCTCATACTCGGTCAAAGTTTAGGGGTGATGGGTACTCCGACCCTAAAACTCTTCTGTAAAGGTAGGGAAGTAGGTGAGATTGTGGGTTTCAGACCGAAGGATAGACTCATCAGAGAAATCGATAATATACTTGAAAATCGGGAAGATTGCCTAAAGAAGAGCACTCCTTTCCCTAAAGAGATACCCTAATCCCAATTAAGATGGTAGTTTACCGGATGGGTGAGAGAACTAGAAGCGTCTTGTTGACGTCGACCTCGACGATACGATGTTTTGGGAAGTCCTTGGTTTCTCCCAATATATCCCGGAGTATAACCCTGCCATCCTCCTCCTTCGCGTAGATGACATCCTCAAAGACTTTCTCACCGTTAACCACAACGTTAAATTCACACATGCCCTTCACTTTCCTCTAGGCCTTACGTCATAGATTCGTTGCGTCTCCTAAAAATCTTCGTTTTATTCTCCAAATCGGAGTCTCCTTGTTCTAGAGCCTATAACTCCAAGGCTCTTACTACTTCGTCTACGCCCTCTCCGGTTTTGAGGCAAGTTTTGACGGTCTTAATCTTCGGATTTATGTCTCTGGCGTCTTTCATTAGTTTGTCGGGATCGACGTTCATTGCTTTTGCAAGGTCTATCTTGTTTATCACCGCAACGTCTGAAACCATGAAGATGTAAGGGTGCTTCAGAACCATATACTCGCCTTCCGTTACGCTAACTACGACTAGTCGCATATGGGACCCTAAGTCGAACTCTGCGGGGCATATCAAGTTGCCTACGTTCTCTATGAATAGGAGGTCTAGACCCTCAAGGTCCAGTTTGGCGAGGGCCTTCTTAACGAGGTTCGCGTCAAGGTGGCATTCCTTCCCTGTATTCACCTGGACGGAGATCACACCATGTCTTTCAATCCTGTCAGCGTCTATTGTGGTCGTTACGTCCCCAGCTATCATCGCAATCCTGTACCTCCCCTTTAACCTATCGACTAAAGCCTCTATGAGTGAGGTCTTACCTGAACCTATGGATCCCATGACGTCGATAGCCTTCGTCCCATGCTCATTCAAGACTCTCCTATTCTCCTCAGCTAACTCCTGGTTTCTCTTCAAAATATCCTCCTCAAGCTCTATATCGAAGACTTCTCCTTCTTCAGCCTCCACTACTTCCTTATTATCTTCCTTCATTATCATTTCAGAGCAACCACCCGGATACCCTCATCAATAAGCCCCCTCCTCATTATAAAACTTTAAAGTATGCTCCGAAAAGGCGTAAACCCTTATTTTTGTGTAGTGGAGTATCTCTAACGGAAAGTGGAAGTTGGGATCGTAGCTAATGCATGAATTTTCAGCGATGCAGTCGATTTTGAAGGCCGCTTTCAAGGCAGCGAAGGACCATGGAGCGAGTAGAATAGTTGAGGTAGACCTTGAGATTGGAAAGTTGACCTTCTTGAGTATTGAACAGCTCCGCTTTATTTATTCGGTATTGACGGAGGGAACTATCGCCGAAGGAGCGGAGCTCCATATTCGGGAGGTTGAACCTCGAATACGCTGCTCCAAATGCGGATATGAGGGACCACTCGTTTACAGAGGTCCGGAGATTCACGTCCTATACGTCCCCTTATCCCTGAGATGTCCAAAATGTAAAGAGGCCTCCGTGGAATTAACTTCTGGGAGAGAATGCACCCTTAAAAGTCTGAAGGTAGAGGTTAAACGAAAGGAATTTAACACTCCCAAGGACCAAACTGACAAGGAAAATTGAAAGGAAGGTTGAAGGGGTACAAGGCTCTTCCCCTTACTGTCCCTTACTGGAGACCGGGAGTTAATTTCATAGAGTCCATAATCGAGGCCGTTAAAGGTAAAATTAGGGATGGCGACTATGTAGTGGTCTCGGAGAAAGCGGTCTCAACTGCCCTAGGGAACCTACTTGACGAGGGCGATGTGAAGGCGGGTTTTATGGCGCGTCTTCTGGCAGGGTTCTGGACACGCATCGTATGGGGTTTCTTCCTAGGGCGTCTCAGCAGGCTCCGTGAGGAGACTCTGGAGCGGATAAGGAACTATCCCCTCTCGGAGGGTAGTCGTCACAAGCAAGTAGTTCTCCTCCATACAGGTCTCCTAAACGCCCTCATGTTCGGGTCTGAGGGGGGAATAGACGGGACGAACCTCCCCTACAGTTACGTCGCTCTTCCCCTCTCCAACCCGTACGTGTGGACGGAGAAGATAAGAGACGCGTTACTCAAGAAGTTAGGTGTTAAAGTTACTGTCTTAATATCTGATACGGATAAAACGTACAGTTTGGGGCGTCTCCACTTTACACCTCGCTCTACACAAGTGAGGGGAATCCACTCCTTCGGCGGCTTTCTAGCCTACCTCTTAGGTAGGATGTTGAGGTTGGAGATGAACGCGACCCCACTGGCAGTTTCAGGGGAGGAGATAAGTCCGGAGGAAGCCCTCAAGTTAGCTGAGGTAGCGAATAGGGCGCGGGGGCACGGGGTGAGTAGGACGATAGTTGGGATGGCTTCAGCCTTCGGTGTCCCAGTCGACTCCGTAACATGGGAGATGTTGGAAAAAGCTACTCATAAGCCTGTAGTCCTCATAAGGTCCACACGTTCTAGACGTGCTTTAGTCTTTCGCGAATAAAGAGTTCCTCATGTCTAGATGTTTTCGTCATTAATGAGGAAAAAGTATAAAGAGAGTGAAAGAGACATCTTGGGGTATATTCGTGATTAAGGCGGTGAAGACCTCGACGGAGATCCGTGTGGCTATAGCTGGTATTGGAAACTGCGCTTCAGCGCTGGTGCAGGGAGTGGAGTATTATAAGAATGTAGGCGAGGACGTGAAGATCCCCGGCTTAATGCACGCTGTCTTCGGGGGATACCGAATAAGAGACATCAAGTTTGTTGCAGCCTTCGACGTTAACAGAAAAAAGATTGGAAAGGACCTCAGCGAAGCCATATTCACCGAACCGAACTGCTGCGCCAGATTCGCAGAGGTTCCAAGTCTTGGCGTAAAGGTTCAAGCTGCACCCGTCCTAGACGGTGTAGCTCCGCACATGAGAGAATCATTTAACGTCCACGAGGGGGAGGCTGTGGAGGTTTCGGAGGTTCTGAAAGAAACCGACGCTGACATGCTCCTTAACTACCTTCCAGTGGGTAGCAAGAAAGCCACGTGTTTTTACGCCTCTTCAGCGTTGGAGGCAGGTTGCGGCTTCGTCAACTGCATTCCAGAGTTCATCGTCTCCGTTCCTGAATGGGCGAAGAGGTTTGAGAAGGAAGGTATACCAGCTGCGGGGGACGACGTCAAAAGTCAGATAGGAGCCACAATCCTCCACCGTAACGTCGTCCGTCTATGTGTAGATAGAGGGGTTAAGGTTAAGGAGACTTATCAGCTCAACTTGGGGGGAAACACAGACTTCGAGAATATGACTGTGGAGAGTAGGCTCTCCTCAAAGAGGATTAGTAAGACCCAAGCCGTTACGAGCGTAGTCCCCTATGAGATCCCTACGAGGATAGGCCCATCAGATTATGTCCCTTTCCTTGGGGATAGGAAGATCTGTTACGTTTACTTGAGAGGTTCAAACTTCGGTGATCAACCGGTGAATATAACTCTAAAGTTGGAGGTGGAGGACTCTCCTAATAGTGCTGGTGTAGTGATCGATGTTATCCGAGCCATGAAGCTCGCTTTAGACCGAGGAGTCGGAGGTCCCCTAGTGAGCATCTCCTCCTATGCCTTCAAGCACCCTCCGGTTCAAGTTCCGGATTCTCAAGCTAGGGAATGGGTGGAAGAGTTCATCGAAGGAAAACGAAGGAGATAAAAGCGGGCCTCAAAGTGGAAAGAGTAATCTAGTAAGATCCATTACCTCTATATTGTGGTTTAGTCGATGCCTAGAAGAGGGAAAAGGAAGAAGCGTTCAGAACTCAAAGAGACCCTAATCCTCTTAATTCTCAGCCTAAAGGGGCCAGTCGGCAGATATCGGTTAAAGGATATGCTGGGCCTCTCCGAACACGAGGGCGTTGTAAAACTCATGTTAAAAGAGTTGAAGTCCTCCGAGTTCATTAGGAGCGGAGCTCAGGGGGCAACCCTCACTCGGAAAGGAGAAATGCTTCTAAAAAAGCGCCTCGATAAACTCGGCATAGCTGTCATTCGTGATCTAGACTTGAAGGACCTTGAGACAGGACCGTATACCGTTGTAGCGCATCTGCCCAAAAAAGCCTCGTTATTCGACTCTGTTTTGAGATACAGGGATGAAGCCATCCGTGCGGGAGCCCTCGGCACTACAATAATAACCTACAAAGAGGGCGTTCTCTCAGTGCCGATGGTCTATTCAAACCTCCTCGAGGTCTTCCCATCGGCTGCAGAGAAACTCCTAGAGACTTTCAACCTGCAGGATGGAGACGCCCTTCTAGTTGTCTCAGGAGTTGACCGATGGAAGGCCATGGAGGGAGCTTTAGCAGTAGCCTCCTCTCTTCCCTGAAGACAACAGTCTAATGTATAGAACCACAATTTAGACTGATCGCTTTCACGTTTTCTGAATAGTTTCTTAAAGGGAGAATATGTTTAAATTAGTCTCCTCTCATGTTTCAGTTTCAGGTAAAATGGATCGTAGGGTAAATTGGCTGTGGTGTAGACTTGTTTTTCTCGTAGTCTCAGCGCTATCTCGATGAACTCTGGCAGAACCTTATATCTCAGCCTAGCACTAGGTGTGCCCCATCTTATCCCCCTACAGAAGGGATCAACGTAGATGTAGATCCTCTTTTGACCATAATCATACCCTGCCTCTTTGTCTCTTCCAAATTTTGGTTTACTAGTGATCTTGAAGGGCCAGAGTTTACAAGCTCTCGGCTTCATGGATTGGAGAGCACAGTAATATCTATCTCCAATTTTACCGAGGAAGAGGCAGCTTCCATCCGCTTTTTTACCGAGGTAAAAACGATTCAGGGAGGCTTCTGTCGCTCCTACACCGTAGGTTTTTATTATGTTAAGCCACTCGTTAAAGTTCAGAACCACACTGTATCCTCTACAGCATAGCCCGCAGTTTATGCAATTCCAGTCCTCAACATACCGCCAAGGCAGAGGCCGCATTCAAGTCACCTTTCTAACAGTGGAAATCCACGGAACACCTACAGAGCAATTTTCTAAATTGAAAGAGAAAATATAAATCTTATAGGAGAAGATAAAACCAGAAACCCTCACAAACGGCTCTATTTCCCCGTCTAATCGCCAGAAATCTATTAGACTTCAAATAGAGGGGCTATATACACCATTCAATGAGAGGAGAAAACGGCTCTCTAAGAATAAACGTTACATTTTATCCTTCGGCATAGGAACTTCCCTCTTGGTTTTAGGAACAAATAATAGACGTGAAGATTTACATTTTAATAGGATGACTAGATTTATGGAGAAAAATGATGATATGAAAAATGAGATGGTTGTCTCTAAAATTAGGAAAAGAGATGGTCGAGTCGTTAAATTCGACCAAAATAAGATAACAAACGCCATTTATAAGGCGATATTAGCAGTTGAGGGTGGAGATAAGAGGCTTGCTGAAAGCCTTTCTAATCAGGTGGTTGAGAGGATAAATGAGCGCTTTAAGGGTGGAGTTCCTTCCGTAGAGGACGTTCAGGATATCGTGGAGGAAGTTTTAATCAAGAACGGTTATTACAAGATCGCTAAGGCCTATATCCTCTACCGGCGGAAGAGAACGGAGCTCAGAGAGGCTAAGAGCCTCCTAGGTGTTAAGGACGACTTGAAGCTGTCTCTTAACGCCGTGAGGCTGCTGGAGCGGAGGTACCTCCTAAAGGACGAGGATGGAAACATCGTAGAGTCCCCCTCAGCGATGTTCATGAGAGTAGCTAAGGCAATCGCAAAAGTAGATGCTCTCTACGGGACTAATGATGTTAAAGGGGTAGAGGAAGAATTCTTGAGAGTGATGAAAAACCTTGAGTTTCTTCCTAACTCCCCAACTCTCATGAATGCGGGAACTGACATAGGACAGCTCTCCGCATGCTTCGTCCTACCAGTTGAAGATTCGATAAACGCTATATTCGACGCTTTGAAGTTCATGGCTTTAATCCACAAGTCAGGAGGCGGGACAGGTTTCTCCTTCAGCAGACTCAGACCGAAAGGGGACATAGTGAAATCCACTAAAGGTGTAGCTAGCGGCCCGGTCTCCTTTATGCGCGTCTTCGACACAGCAACGGAGGTTATAAAACAAGGTGGCAAACGAAGAGGTGCGAATATGGGAATCCTAAGAGTGGATCACCCTGACATTGTAGAGTTCATTACAGCTAAGGAGAAGGAAGGTGTCCTCTCCAACTTCAACATATCTGTAGCCGTAACCGATGATTTCATGAGGGCTGTAATGGAAAATGAGGAGTATGACCTAATCAACCCTCGCACAGGGAAGCCGGTTAGGCGACTAAAAGCAAAGGATGTATTTGACCTCATGGTTACTATGGCCTGGAGAACCGGGGACCCCGGCATAGTATTCATCGATGAGATAAACCGCCACAATCCCACGCCTCAGTTAGGAGCCATCGAGAGTACGAATCCCTGCGGTGAAGTCCCCCTACTGCCTTATGAATCCTGTAATCTAGGCTCCGTAAACCTCTCGAAGATGACTAGAGACGGAGAGGTCGACTGGGAGAAGCTGCGGAGAACCGTAAGGACCGCCGTCCACTTCTTAGATAACGTCATCGACGCGAATCGTTATCCCTTAGCCATAATTGAAGAGAAGACGAAGGCGAATAGGAAGATTGGGCTTGGAGTGATGGGCTTCGCAGAGTTACTCATCAAGATAGGCATCCCCTACAACTCTGAAGAAGCCCTAAACTTGGCTGAGAAGATCATGGGTTTCATCGATAGAACCGCTAAAGAGAAATCGGTGGAGATGGCAGAGGAGAGAGGTTCCTTCCCCAACTTCGATGGAAGCATATGGAGAAAGAAGGGTTTCAGAAGTCTCCGTAACGCCACCCTAACTACAATTGCACCTACAGGCTCCATAAGCATAATCGCCAACACATCCAGTAGCATAGAACCTCTCTTCGCGATATCCTTTATGCGAAACGTCATGGGCACACAACTCTTTGAAGTAAACTCTCTTTTTGAGGAGATGGCTAAGGAGAGGGGCTTTTACAGTACAGAGTTACTGACGGAGATAGCTAGGAGGGGATCGATACAGGGGATGAAGGAGGTGCCTCCGGATGTGAGGCAGGTTTTCGTTACAGCCTTAGATATTGAGCCTGAATGGCATGTGAGGATGCAGGCGGCTTTCCAGAAGTATGTTGATAACGCGGTAGCGAAGACCGTGAATCTTCCATATGAGGCGACGTTAGAGGATGTTAGAAGGATATTCTTCCTCGCCTACAAATTGAAGTGTAAAGGCATAACGGTGTACAGGTATGGGAGTAAAGAGGAGCAGGTGCTGTATGTAGGCGGCCCCTCCACCTCAAACAGCTCCGAACCCTACATCACAGTGAGTTCGGAATATGCTGGAGGTTGTCCAACAGGAGTGTGCCTATTCTAGTTGTCCAGTAAAACTAGGGCTAAAGGGAGGAGGGGTCTAGTCCACCTCTACACGGGTGAAGGGGAAGGAAAGTCTATAACCGCCTTCGGCCTCGCCTTAAGAGCTGTTGGACACGGCTATAAGGTCATCATTATACAATTTATGAAGGGTAGGAAGGATATAGGCGAATTCAAGATAAGGAAGCGCCTCAGTCCAGAGTATGAAATATACCAGTTTGGCCGTAAGGAATTCGTAGATCTGAAGAAACCTGAACCGGTGGACTATGAATTAGCTGAGAAAGGTCTCGCCTTTGCAAGGAAAGCCCTGCAGCAGAAACCCCGCCTCCTAATTCTAGACGAGATAAACCTCGCTGTTGGAATCGGCCTCCTGAAATTGGAGGATGTCATAGAGTTTTTAGAGGATATTCCAGAGTCCACGGTGGTTGTGTTAACGGGTAGAAAGGCTCCTAAAGAGTTGATAGACCACGCGGACCTTGTGACGGAGATGCGTGAAATAAAACATCCGATGAAGAGAGGAGTCTCAGCCCGCAGAGGTATCGAATACTAACCTCGATATTCTCCCCTCCTTTTTAAAAGTAGAATTTCTTCAGGTATGGAAAGATCTATATCTTCTTTTGCGTTTATATAGATTTATCATGGACATCTTAACAATCTTGATTGTAGTAGTTCTGGTCATTGTTGCCATCGGTCTACTTCTCTATTTTGTTTCTGTCTATAACAGGCTTTACAGACTAAGGAACTCTGCTAATGCCACTCTAGGACAAGTCAGAGTTGCCCTGAAGAAGAGACTTGACATGATAGAGCAACTTCTAGAGGCTGTTAAAAGCTACGCTAAGTTCGAGAGGGAGACCTTCGAGAAGGTAACGAGTTTAAGAACGGAAGTCTTCAAGACCGGTGCCGGCGGTCTCAGTGAAATTGACCGTGAATCAAGGAGGATATTAGGCGGCATAGTGGCTGTGGCTGAGAGTTATCCCGATTTGAAAACTTCAGAAACCGTTTCGAAGCTTATGGATTCTGTTAGGGATATTGAGGGTGAAATCGCGAGGCATAGGTACACATATAACAACATTGTTCAAGAGTACAATATTATGCTCGACACTATCCCCTCAAAGTTTGTAGCTTCCTCACAAGGCATGGTCAAGATGGAGTACTTGAAGTTTGAAGAGGAGATAGAGAGGAGACCGGAGATTAAGTTCTAGGGTGGGTATATGGGTGAGGTTAAACAACTATCCATCGTTCTCTTACTCACGATCTCAATAGGTGTCGTAGGCTTAGCGTTATCCCAGTATGTTCCTACCGCCCTTTTTATGAGCGGTGACGTTGTTGTTGAGGAGTACCACGCGACCTTATACCTTAACGGAACATTAGTTGAGGACTACCTATACGATGTTAAGGAATCCAATAAGTATAGAATGCTTTATAGAATCTGGGACGCTCCAGTATCACTAAAAAGCATCGACTACCCCTACATCGAAGTCTTAGGTATAGAGGCTCCTGAGGGCTCCGTAGGGTACATTAAAGACTATTTAGGTGTTGTCTGGGCATCCTCTTATCTCAGGGAGATACAAGCCTTAGCTGAGTTTGATGAGGTTGGCTGCTTCAATCCTTCTAAGTTTGAAGCTGGCAAGTATAGAGTAAGATACGTTTTTAGGATTCATCCTCCGATCGAATACGATGGACGCTTATGCCATCTAAACCTCAAGCTCGCCGATGAGCATCTGCCCTACTTGCGAGTTACAGTCTCCGTGGAGGATAAAGGATTTGTAAAGGAGGTATACCCGCATCCACCATCCTTAAAGATCGTTGAAGGGAATTTTCTAGAGATCCAAGGTAGTAGCAGTAGAGACGAGCTGCTTGAGGTTGAGCTGCTCCTAAAACCTGATGTTTTGGAGGTTCTAGATGGTTTCGTAAAGGACGTTGACAATGTAGAGCAGGCAACTGTCCAAGCTAATATGTTCAATTCAGCCCAGTACCTCTTCCTAGAAGCCTTTAGAGTTCTTGTAAAAATTCTAATCTTAGCTATCCCTCTCATTCTCATATTCATATACGTTAGGCATGGAAAGGAGAAGAGTTTCACTGTTCCGAAGTATCTAAGCTATGTTCCGAATCGAGACAGGAAGCCTTGGGTTGTGAATCTAGTATTTAAGAGCGACGCGCTGGATTTTGATGAGAACGGTTTCTACGCTACACTCTTAGACCTCCACAGAAGAGGTAAACTCCAGATAACCCCTAAAAACAAGGGTTTGATTATCCGCATTCTAGACTCGAATGTCGATGATGCTTATGAACGACGCGTTCTGAAGGTTCTGAGAAGTCTTTCTTATGGAGAGATCTTAGACACAGACACTCTTGATAGCCTGATAGAGGAATTCAAGAGGAGTAGAAGAGAACTATCCAAGCTAATTCGCGACGTCAAATATGTAACTAGGAAGCCGAGTTTCAGGATAGCCTCAAAGTTCATGATCAGCGGTAGGAAGAGGGTTGGAATACTCGCAGGGTTGTCTGGAGCGTTACTCCTAATCTCTGTTCTTCTCATAGTAACGCTTCCCTATATGACATCGATGAGCTTGGACGCCCTCCTAGGATCAATTGTGCTCCTAATCCAGTCCATAGTCGCCGTAGTAGCTCCTTCAACACTCTTCGGGAGGTGGAAGGGTTCAGCCTATAAGGAGAAGCTTGAATGGGACTCCTTCAGAAGATTCCTGTCAGACCTAGCCATGATACGGCGCTATGCCCCACAAGACCTCTCAATATGGGGTGAATGGCTTATTTACGGTACATCCCTCGGAGTAGGCGATAAAGTCGTTGAAGCCATGAAGGAACTGGAAATACCCATGATCGAGGCGGATATAGCCACCAGCATACCCCTGCTCTTCAGGCCAGTGATATTCATCGCTCCACCATCCAGTGGGAGAGGCGGAGGGGCAGGCGGAGGTTTTGGAGCTGGCGGAGGGTTCGGCGGCGGAGGAGCCGGAGCGAGATAGAGTTTCCTATTCAGCTGTATCTTCCGTATTTTATAGAGGCTTGGACCATAGCCTTAACATTTTCAAAGGGCGCCCTCAAGGGAACTTCGCATCCTGAGCTGAGTATGAAGCCTCCATCCTCCGCGGCCTTCTCTATGCAACGCCTGGACTCCTCCTCCACACTCTGAGGCGAACCCGACAGCAAAACTCCCGTGGGGTTAACATTCCCCATTATACACACGCGTCGTCCAACTCTCCTCTTAGCCGCCTCCAAATCTACGAGATGATCCAACTCTAAAATTTGGGCTCCCGTATCAACCATCCTCTCCAGAATGGGGAGCGTATTCCCACAGATATGCAAGGAAGCGACAACACCTAACTTTTTGAAGGCTTCTATAGTCCTCTTCAAACTCGGATACGCATATTTCTCAAACATCTCCGGAGAGATCACAGTGGATGAGGCCATGGGATCCGCTAATACTAAGACGTCAGCACCGTGTTCCGCCGTGGCCTCCCCGAATCTTAAGGAGGCTTCTTCCGACAATTCCAAGACTTTCTCTATCAAGTCTGGGTTTCTCAGTAGGTCTCTTAGAAAATTTTCTGTTCCCCTAAGTTGGTTGCTGAGGGTTAAGGCTCCGGGAATGTACCGGAATATGGGAACTTCTGGGGGAAGCTCCTCTTTAACTAGATCTAGAGCCTTCAAATGGACCGGTAATCTGCCGTCTCGTTCTGGGTCTGGAATAGGTACTTTCTCTACGTCCTTTTCGGTTGTAATCGCGGGTTTCTTAACGCTGGCTACGATGTCAGGGCTTATCTTCAGTTCACAACCCATCGCCTCTGCGAGTAGGTTAAAGGAGGACTCCCAGCCTACGTATACCCCATCATAACCGGCTTCACGGTAACCAGCGATTATAGCATCAGCCATCTTCTCTGGGCTCCTTAAGGCGTCGGAGAAGTGTATCCCCGTGAGGCTTGCCGTTGCATAGGTTATCTGAGGCACAACGGGAACTCTGTCAGCCTTCTTAAGGTTCACGGCAGCCATTACTCGCTCACGATGACTCCACACGATTCCATCCCACTAGACTCGAATAATAACCCTTACTCGCTCTTATTTATTTAATTGAGTACCTACGTTGAAAAAGCATTTAACCACGATTGCCAGAAATATTGGATTAAGGTGTTCGTTATGGGCGAGGAAGAGAAGAAGAAAAAATATTACTATTACGCTGGGAAAGAGAAGAAGGCTAAGGAAGTAATTAAGAAGGAAGGGTGCCACTAAGATCTGCCTTAAGGAATCTAGGTATACACCTCTCATCTTCTATAGGATTGAAATCCGCTAATTCCTCCTTCTTCAAGGGTAATACGATTCTAGAGACCATGCCATGTAAGCTGTAGGGTAGACGTATGAGTCTCATGCCGCCAGAAGGCACCCAACTATCTATCCTATAACCTTCCTCTTTAAGCCTCTTAGCAAAAGCCTCCCTCCTATTGCGGTCCCATCTGAAAGCCTCCTCATCCCACACGTGGATGTGGAAACCCCTACCAGAATAGACTATCCTAAGATCAGAGAACTCCTTCTCGAGTTCTTCATAGAGCTTCTCCGTCTCCTCCTTGACCATCTTCAGTTCTATCTCGCAGAAACTTAAACCCTGGTGTCTCTTCATTTTATCTTCCAAAGATCCGTGGATTGGGCAGACAAAGTTTTCAGGGTCGAGATCGAAAGCTAACTCTTGTCCAAAAACCTCCCCGTCCTCGCCGTAAAGGTTCCGGTCATAATAGACAGCCTCTGGTAGAAATTCTAGTATCTGCGATCGTAGGTCCTCGAGGTTCTCATACTCATCAATTAGGATGGTGGTTGAGGCGTCTTCACGGTATTTCTCCAGAAAAATCCCGGTGTGTCTTCCCATTATGACGGCGAAGATTAACTTTCCCTTCCATCCATCTATCCATTTAGCCACCTTGCCCAAGTCAAACTCCGACTCGTAGAATATCCTACGCTCTTCCAGAGTAGAGTACCGCATTCCTTCAGGAAGCTGATAGTGTTTCTTTTCCATAAATTATCATCTCTTCCCTTTCGATTTAAAATTGAAAGTTTCTGTTTCATATAAAGTGGTAAGTTTTTAATTGAAGCTCTTTCTAATAGAGGGATTAAAGTCCAGAAGGTTAAAAGTTCAAGATGCGATCCTATGCCATTGAAGCCTCCGGTTTGACGAAGCGTTTTGGTAATTTAGTAGCTGTAGATCACATCAGCTTTAGGGTGGAGGAGGGAGAGTTTTTCGGCTTCTTAGGACCGAATGGGGCAGGGAAGACTACTACTATGCGAATGTTAACTGGGGTAATCAAGCCAGATGAGGGAGAGGCCCACGTTATGGGCTTCAACATCCATAAGGAACCTGTCAAAGCCAAGGAGCTCATGGGTATAGTTCCAGAAATGGCGAATGCCTACATAGACCTCACAGCGTGGCAGAACCTAATGTTCATGGGAGAGCTCTATGGAATCCCTAAAACTCAACGAGAGAAGCAAGCCACCGACCTCATGAACCGTCTAGGCCTCTACGAAAGGAGAAGTCAGTTAGTTAAAGGATTCTCTAGGGGAATGAAGCAGAGACTCCTGATATGTATGGCGTTGATAAATAACCCGCGGGTTCTTTTCCTCGACGAGCCAACTTCTGGGTTAGACGTCCAGAGTGCCCGTTTAATAAGGGAGCTACTTAAGGAGCTTAATAAAACTGGCATAACGATCTTCCTCACTACGCATAACTTGGAGGAAGCCAGCCAACTATGTGAGAAGATAGCTATAATCAACTATGGGAGAATAGCCGCTATAGATAGCCCAGAAAAACTTAAGTTGACCGTAAAGGGCCTCCAATCCGTGGAGGTAGTCTTCAATAAACCCGTCAGAGAAGAGGACCTAACCATACTACCGAATGCCAAAACAGTGAGTAGATTCGGAGATAAAATAAGGATACAGACTGAGAAACCCGGGGACTTAGTGACGGCTATCGTTGACTATGCCCGTTCAGAGGGCCTAAAGTTAGTTACAGTAAACGTTCTTACGCCCACTTTAGAGGATGTGTTCCTCGAGATCACCGGAGAAAGTTTAGCGATCCAGAAGAGGAGACCTAGAACTTGACATGGCTTGAGGAGTTAAAGCGCATTTATGCCATCTGCAAGAAGGATATCCGAATCTACTATTCTAAGGGGCCTGTTGTGATATTCGGTTTGCTCATACCTTTCTTCCTTTACTTAGCGTTCTATATTGGAAGGGAGATTCAGCAATCCTTCCTCATCCAAGGTATGCTCGGTATGAGTCTCTTCTTTACCTCAACCTCCGTAATACCCGTTATAATCCCCTGGGAGTCCAGAATGAAGACGCTGGAGAGACTGATCTCGGCGCCGGTCTCTGTCTCCACGATACTTCTAGGAGACATACTGGCGTCCTTTCTCTTCGGGGTCGCCATCTCTGTAATTCCTCTGGTAATAGGTGTGTTAACTGGTGTAAAAGTCGTTCAGCCACTTGCTCTCCTCCTCGGGGTCCTAATCGCAGCCTTCTGCTTCTCATCCATGGCGGCTATCCTCTCAGTGATTCCCACAGACGTCCCCGCAAATGTGATGATGCTATCGAGTCTGATCAAATTCCCCTTAATCTTCATAAGCGGAGTCTTCACACCTCTGGAGGCTATGCCCTTCTGGGGTAGGGCCCTATCCCTGGTATCCCCCTTAACCTACTTCATGGATGTTGCCAAACAATCTTTTGAAGGGAAGATTACCGCCTTTCTATACTTAGACCTCTCCGCTTTACTCCTCTTAGCCTTAATCTTCTTAATAATTGCAATTAAAATGCATGAGAAGACGATGCCTAAAAGGTTATAATTGTAAGAACTAAAATAACGGAAAAAGCTGCTCTTTACCTCTCAATCTTAGCTTTAATGCCGATGAAGACTGGACCCTGCAGATCTATCCTCTTATTATTCCCGGTGATATACCGCCATGCAACGTCGTTAATCAATATGTTGACGTCGCTGGGATTTTTAGCCATTTTAATCCTGAGGTTAACCTCGCTAGCTCCAGAACGGGTGGCTTCCTCGATTCTCCTAGCTGCCATGGCGGCCACGGCCTCGAGGATCCTGTATCCAGTATCAACGCCTCCCTCACGCGCTTCTCTAACCATTCTAGACTTCTCTAATCCCCGATCAGGCACGCCTAGTATGTTACCTTGGTAAACATAGATCCTATTTAGAGCAGCTGGACCTAGGAGCTTTGTGCCTTCATCCGTCTCGTACACATAGACTTTAACTTTCCTGTTCCTCAGTCTTCCTTCGTAACAGAGGACCTCACAAGGAGCTTTCATCTCCCTTTTCTCGAAGGAAGAGGAGGCTATCGCCTTCATGATCTCCCTCCCAGCTAAAGTTTCAGGCTTCTCTATTAGATCTATCATCTCCGCAATCTCTGCGTCTGTAAGTGTTAACTCGGAATAGAACTGTGGATACACCAATCTACGGACATCGCTCTCTCCCTCAAGGATCATAACAACTCGTTCAACCCCTATGCCTACATTTAGGACGGGGTACTCTAGACCATACCTCGAGAGCGCGATAGGGTTATACAATCCATAATTGACCACCTCTATCCATTCGCCTGTTTTGGGATTGTAGGCGAAGCCTTCGTATTCCGTTCCAGGAGTATAATACCGAGAGGTAACCTCCTTCCTTGCAAACTTCAGTTCACGGATTCCTAGAGGGTTTAAGAGCGCCCTCGTTATGGCTTCGCCATCCTGGACGTCTAAATCATAATCCATAACAACGCAGCTGGCGGCTCTATGGGAACGTAGATGAGTGGGGTCTTCCCTCTGTTCCCGTCTGAACCTAACATCGACAGAGAACAGTTTGAGTGGTAATATAGCTTTATGTCGCAGGGCTTGAAGCGTTAAAAACCATGCACTTGTCATGTGAGAACGGAGAGTCAAGGTAGTGGGCTCCGGCTTAAGGGCTTTGAACTCTGGAAAAACCTTAGAAAGCACCTCTCCAGCCATAATCTCAGAGGCCCCTAGGGCTCTAGCCACTTCCTGAACTAAATCGTCTGGTTCCACGTCACCCCGCTTATACAATCTGAAAACCTTCTTCAGAAGCTTCTCTTTTTCTTTAGTCATTTTTACGCCGATTTCTTCCATGGCCTTAATCTTCGCCTTGCCCAAGCCTATGTCGGGTCTAGGCAGTACTGCTAAGTAGTAGCAGCGGTCTAGTATTATCGGGGCTTCTGAACCGTACTGTTTGTAGACTTCACTCTCATCGACTATTATCGGATTCGAGACCTCCGTGAAGCCTAGTTGAAGGAATATAGACCTCAACCGTTGCATGGCTTCATATAGCGGATGAGCTTCACCAGGCTTAACGTCTACTAATTGAATTCTGTGGGTTGGCTCCGGAATAAGTTTAGTACTCTCTTTCCAGACTTTCTCGAAACCTTCTTGTTCCACCAAGTTTAGGATATCCTTAGCCTTCCAAGCGCTTCCTCTCTTTCTCCTCTTCGACAATCTCAACCAGCTCCCTAATCGACCTTTCAAGCGAACTTCTACGCTTCTCTATCGTCAAATCTCCTCTAGTCGCCTCTACGATCCTTCTAGCAATATCGCATTTCCTCCTCAATCCCGGAACAAGTAGTAAGAGATCTTCAACCGTTGTCAAGTCATGATATATCAATTCCATGATCTCGAGTTTCTTCTCAGCCTCATCGATCCTGTTCTCTTTAATTAGGTCTAGAATAGCCCGCCTAAGCTCGCCTATAACATCCGCTAACCCTAGAACGTAGGGTATGGGCGGAATATCTATCTCAAATGGTTCAATAAAGGTTTCATGTTCAAGAAGGTTTAGGAGTATATGAGCCTCCGCTACTTCTTGGAGTGCTGTAGTGACGAGGCCATGGAGGGAATCTAACCCTTTATGGATCTGTTTAACCTCGCTTACGTAACCGTCAGCCTCAGATAATTTCCTCCTAGCCTCCTCATACTTCCCTTGATGGATGAGGAATATAGTCTGCTTAGAGATCCGGATGAGCTTCCGGGTTATCTGGTGGATCTCATCTAGAGCTTCCTCTCTCTCCTTAAGAGTCTTCTGAATATTCACAAGTATTTCTTCTAGAGACATAAACATACTTTCCTTAAGCCTTTTAGGAGAATGATTATCGGAGCTTTATAGCCTTTTCCAACCTGCTTAAAAGGACTACTCGGCTCTCAGGGGCTTCGTCCAGCAAGTTATACCCTAAACTCTCTCCCAACTCCTCCGCAAATTTCCGTATATCCCTATGAGTCGGCATATTCTCAAATTTGAGGCGGAGCTGCGAGAAACCAACATGCATATAAGCCTTTGCTTCAATGTAGGTGGGAGAAGCCTTTTCCAAAACTCTGGCGTATTCAGTCGGCTTCTCCAAATTTAGACCCCTAACCAATGTGAGCCTGACGACTGTTCTACAGTTGAAGCTGGAGAGGAGCCCTAGAGTCTCCTGGATTCTCTCCCAAGCATCGCCTATTTTCGGTCTACAAGTCTTCCTCAGTAAATCCTTGTTATGGGCGTAGAAAGATACATAGAGTTGGGTCGGTTCACAACTTATGTTGCTGAGAACTTCCGGTAACGTCCCGTTAGTCACTAGAAAGGTAGTGAAGCCCCGCTTATGAAAGCCTTCGATAAGCTCTCCAATTTTTGGATAGAGAGTAGGTTCACCAGCTAAACTTATCGCGACATGCCTGGGCTGGAGAGATTCGAGATACTTCCTTCTATCAGCTTTCGGATTGCTCTTGTATCCGCTGACTAGAGCCCTCTGTACCTTTATGCACCCATCGATTATCTCTTCAGGCTCATCCCAATGGGCTGGCGCCCCTTCAGTCCACGATAGTCCCAGGTCACCTGGTTGGATACGCCAGCAGAACAAGCATCTCATTGTACAGTCGAAGAGGGAGGGCGTCATCTGTATGCATCTATGGCTCTCAATACCATAGAACTTCTGTTTGTAGCACGGTCTACCGTTAACGATGCTCTGCCAGAGCCACCTACACCTCTTAACAGCGGAGTGCCTCCCAATAAGGTGGTACCGCTGTCTCCTCAAGGCTTGTAAGAGCTCCTCAGGAACTCCCTCTCCCAACAGGAAACTCACCAGCCTCCGAGAGAATAAAAGTTCACCTTATTAAATATTAGTAACTTCAAGCGACTAGCCTCCTAATCTGAAAAAATTCCAACACTCTGAAGAGGACCGTAGAATATCCTCGACTAGCAACAAGCATATTAGGGTTACCGATAGAATACTCCCAAGGATAGGCTTTGAGAGTCCACTTGAAGGTTTACTCCACCTTAAAGGAGATCACCGGTCAGCGCCTAATTCAACTTGACCTCGAAGAGGGAAGCACTGTAAACGATGTGGTGAAAGAACTCGAAGAGAGAATCGGTAGAGAATTTGAGGAGAAGACGGGGCATGCCCTCAAAGAATACTTAGAGAAGAGACTAAACATATTCCTAGACGGTAAAATTCTGAAATTACCAAGGGACTACGATCTCCAATTGAAGGAGAACACCGAATTGGTCATGGTGATGCCGGTGGGAGGAGGCGCACACACCAACTAACCAACCATAATTCGCAAGAACTTTAGAGAAGAGCCGGAAGACCCTTCTCCATGTGAGGGGTTCTGTCCATTGCCATGAGGGGAGGAGCGGTCTTCCGGCTCAAACTCGAACTGCCGAAGTGCTGGTGGCGCCTCTCAAAGAATGCGTGAATTCAGGTCACGAAGTTAATTTACCCTATTGTTGCTTAAAAGAAGAGGAGCCCCGTTGCTTCTAGGGGAGGGAGTGGTCTGGAAGTGGAGCCGTTGTCTAGTTTTTATGGAGGAGCCCATGGAGGTTTTTTCCATGGCGGAGGCTTAGATTGGGCTAATGCTTTAATGGGTCCTCGATAGGGGAATATACCCGCGATTCCGCCTGTGTGGAGGAAGACCACCACGTCGTCCTTTGAGAAGTACCCTCCTCTGGCGAGGTCTATTAGGCCAGCTAGGGCTTTAGCTGTGTAGACGGGGTCAACGAATATGCCCTCTGTTCTTGCGAGGAGTTTTATTGCTTCAACAACGCTCTCGTCGATTATTCCATATCCTCCCGTTAAGTAGTCACCATTTACGAGAACGTCTCTCTCTGAGACTCGTATATCAAGTCCGAGTAGCGCTGCACACTCATTAACCCTCTCTGCCGTCTTCCTCTGGTAATCTTCCATGGACGATATGCTTATTCCCAAAACCTTGATTCCGGAGTTTAGAGCGAGGGAACCTAGGATAAGCCCTGACTGAGTCATCCCTGAGCCGGCGGCGTGGACGATGTAATCTATCCTTATCCCCATATCATTGGCTTGAGAGAGGGTCTCAGTCATACAATTGAGATATCCAATAGGTGCGTAAGGAGATCTATTAGCGTCATAGGGATGCCGCCCCTCCTCTTTCAGTATTCTAAGGGCTTCTTCCTTCGCTTTCACAGCCTTAACACCAGAACTGAAGGCCCTTATATCGGCTCCTAAGAGGAAGTGGAGGAGCTGATTCCCGTCATACTCCTCCGGGTCATAACCGTCTTTAGCAGCCTCTTTGAAGAGGATAACGTCCATGCCTAACTTCTTAGCCGCAGCCGCGACCTGACTGCACCAGTTAGAGTGCCATCCAGCATACGCCAATATAACATCTGTTCCCTTCGCTACAGCATCCCCCATCACAAATTCGAGAATCCTCGTTTTGTTCCCGCCGAAGGCCAATCCCGTGAGGTCATCCCGTTTGATGAGAATTCTCGGTCCACCAATAGCTTCAGTGAGGCGTCTAGCCTCCTGTAGGGGTGTAGGTATATTAGCCAATCTAACTCTAGGTAGATCTCCAATCTGCACAATCTTTCACTTCATTCTCCAATTATTCAACCCGTACTGGATTTAACAATATCGTGGATTCCCTAATTCCGCCTCTCATAGTAGGTTCTTCTCCACGTCAGTTAGGCTCTTTGAAAAGAGCTCTATCAACTCGTCTATCTGAGGCGGGGTTATGACTAAGGGTGGTGAGATATGGACGTGGTCGCCGACTTCGCCCTCCAGAAACTTGGATCCCGAGTAGAGGACGAGACCATTATCCATTGCTTTATCCAGTAATGTAGCTGCAAAGTTCCGTTCCTGAGGGAAGGGTTTCTTTGTCTCGCGGTCTTGAACGAACTCTACGCCGTAGAAGAGCCCCTTCCCCCTTATGTCACCTATAGACTTATGATGCTCATAAAGGGCATTTAACTTCCTACCTAGGGTCTCTCCCAGCTCTGCTGACTTCTCTACGAGTTTGTTCTTTAGGAGATAGCTTATGACGGCGTAGGCTATGGCGCAGGATAGAGGGTTACTCATGTAGGTGAAGCCGTGGATGAAAACTTTAGACCCCTCACTGAAAGTCTCGTATATCTTGTTGGTGAAGATTACGCATCCGATTGGAGTATAGCCACATCCTAACCCTTTAGAGCAGGCCATTATGTCGGGTGTAACGTTCCAGTGGTCTATGCCGAAGTTCTTCCCCGTCCTCCCGAATCCAGTCATCACCTCGTCTGCTATGAAGAGAACATTATACTTATCGCAGGTTTCACGGATTATAGGGAAGTACTCTTTAGGTGGGTATATGCAACCAGCTGTCGTCCCTACGAAGGGCTCAGCTATAAAGGCTGAAATGTACTCTGGACCGTACCGTTTTATAGTGCGTTCTAGTTCTAGAGCGCAGTCTATGTCGCAGTCGGGGTACGTTTTTCCATAGGGGCAGCGGTAACAGTAGGCGGGAGGGATGTGAGGCCAATCTTGTAGTAAGGGCTCGTAGGGTCGCCTTCGCATAATATAGCCGGTGGCGGATAGAGCTCCTAAAGTGTTGCCGTGAAAACTCAACCACCTCGAGATAACTTTATACTTTGTCTTATCACCGTTCTCCAGATGGTAAGCTCTTGCAAGTTTTATCGCGGTCTCAACGGCTTCGGAGCCTCCAGAAACGAAGGTTACCTTCCTTAAAGGTTTAGGTGTGAGCTTGGTGATAAGTTCAGCTAATTTTAAGGCGGGTTCGGATTCGAAGCTGAAGGGCGCATAAGCTGTCTTCTCAGCTTGTCTTCTCATAGCTTCATTAACTTCCTTCACTCCGTATCCAATATTCACGCATACCACTCCAGAACTACCGTCTAGATACCTCCTCCCTTCCTTATCGAAGATGTAGACCCCTTCAGCTCTCTCGATTAACGGGAACCTCTTACCTATTTTTCCACGTAGGGAGAAATAGCCCACTTCTCTTGAGTCGTCTGATGACCAACTTACTTTACTCAATTAAATTCGCTCCAGACTATCATAAAGTTTAAGCGTTAGTTGATTTCAAGGAAAGATAAATTTAACGTAGATTTTACTTTAAGCGTTCAAGTATTGAATTATCCTAGCACTTCTTTTTTGGTGATGATGAAATAGAGCATAAGAAACTAGACGGGCCGGTGAGTGCTTCGTTAGACTCCTTTTATTGAATAACTGAGTGATACCAGTTCAGCAGATACTCCGGTAGCATCAACCCCCGCTTGTTTAATCTTTCAGCTAGTTTCACTGGGAGAGGACTCAGCAAGAAGGCTGCCCTCATATAGAAGTTTCTAGGTTGTCCACTTTTCACTTCTTCGTGGAGTATCACTTGGTAATCGGAGTTTCTGGCAAGCGGTGAATCGCCGTTGCCTACGATGGCGAGAACTATGCCTCCACAACTCTTGAAGATTCTGCACCAGTTCACGACGGTTCTAGTCTCGCCGCTATAGGATAAGAGTATCTCTAGGTCGCCCATTCTGGGACGTGGTGTGTTAACTCCTCTCGCTATGTAGACGTTATCTCCTAGCGCCCTCTTTATGTGGAAGAGCCTTATCGCAGTCATCTTAGCAACTTCGTTAGCGGTTCCTCTCCCTCCGAGAAAGACGTCACTGCGCCTCTCCAGCATATCTAAGGCTTTCTCGTAGGCTTCCGACTCAACGTTTGTGTTTATTATCTCGCCGATGAAGGGGAATTCCTCCTCCATCAACTCATAAACTCTGTCAACTGGTTGGTTCTCGAATATGGCGTTAATCATCATCTGGAGGAGGCATAGGCTCCCAAGCTCAAAGACATCTCCCATGATTCCAGTCTCACTATACTCTGGTGAAATGGCCTTCTCCATCCTCCCCGCTAACTCCACAACGTAACCGTGTTCCCGCACTGTTCTAGCTATGGAAGAGTTGGGATTTGATGTAATAAGTCCCATGGTGAAATGGTCGCTTCCAGTCTCATCTAAATACCGCTTCAAATCCTCCGCTAGGGTTTTAGGGTCTTCCGACTCTCCACTCCCAGAAGTTAACATCAATAGTATACGCTTATATCTTCTCTCCAAAGTCGAAGCCGCATCATACATATTTCTACCTGGAAAACCCGTATCATCAGGTGTGATCACCATCTTGGAGTCTCTGATCCTCGCTATCTGACTCATAGCCGTGTTCAGGGAGTATAGGGATCTACCTGAACCGCCACAAATTATACAGTCAGCGGATCGTAGAGCATCGTAAAGGGGGAGAACTTGCTCTCTCTTAACAGTTCTCAAATTATCAATTATCCTGTTTATATACCCGATCTCACATACTCTTCCCCTCATTAATCAGGCCTCCCCCTTAACGTGATACTGCGTTATACGCGTTATAAATTTAAGGTTAAAACCTTCTGATATTTATAAAACACTGCATGCGTCAAAATAGGTTTAAATGAAGGAGTAAAATTATTTAAAAGGCGTTAATGTGGAAAGAAGGCATTCTAAAAATGGAGGATAAAGATTCAGAACTCATCCGAAAGATACATGCGTTAAAAAAAGAAAAGAAAGCGCTAATCTTAGCGCATAATTACCAGAGGCCAGAGATTCAAGACATCGCCGATTATGTCGGTGATAGCATAGAGCTAAGTAAGAGGGCGATGGAAGAGAAGGATGCGAAGTTGATAATCTTCTCGGCAGTAGATTTCATGGCCGAGTCCGCCTACATTTTAAACCCTGAAAAAAAGGTGTTGCTTCCTAGTCTCGGGGCGAGATGCCCTATGGCCCAGATGTTACCAGTCAATATTCTGCTGATGTGGAAAAGGAAGTATCCCGGCGTCCCAGTCGTACTCTACGTCAATACATACGCCGCGGCTAAGGCGCAATGTGACATTTGTTGCACCTCCGCGAATGCAGTGAAGATAGTGGAGGCTTTGAATTCCGATAAAGTTCTTTTCGGTCCAGACCGTAATCTTGCGTGGTATGTTGAACAGAAGACGGGGAAGGAGGTAATCCCTATGCCGGAGAAGGGCTTCTGTCCCACACATACCATAATCGAGAGAGAAGAGATAGAATTCTTGAAGGAGGATTACGGAGATTACGTGGTGATGGTTCATCCTGAATGCCCCCCTGAAACTCAGCGGATAGCAGACTTCGTAGGGAGCACCTCCCAGATGTGCCGTTACGCTAAAAACACCGACGCTAAAGGCTTCATTGTGGGAACGGAAGTGGGGATACTCCATAGACTGAGAAAAGAGAACCCTGTGAAGAAGTTCATCCCAGCTTACGAGGGCGCCATATGCCCTAACATGAAAATCAACACTTTAGAGAAGGTGTATCTCGCCTTAAGGGATGAGAAATATCAAGTGAAGCTCTCACCAACTATCGTTAAGAAGGCCTACGCTTCTCTAAAGCGGATGTTCGAGGTCGTTTCCTAAACGTTAAAATCATCTCCAGAGGTAGTGAATATCTTTTAAGCACGTTTAGACTGTAAACCAATTAGGGTTGGAGGCTTAATGTTTATGGGCGTGCCCGATCCAGTTCTTAAAGAGAAACTCCTGAGCTTTTTGGAGGAGGATATGGGTTTTGAAGATATAACAACGAATGCGCTAATCCCCTCTGGATTGAATGTTAAGGCGCAAATAATATTCAAGGAGCCTGCAACGGTAGCCGGATTGATGGAAGTCTCCCTTCTATTCAGTGTTTTAGGCGTGAATTTCCGGTCTATGGTGAAGGACGGCGATGAAGTTGAGGCTAACGTGGTGGTAGCTGAGCTTGAAGGAGATGGGCGCGTAATATTAACCGCGGAGAGAACCGCCCTGAATATACTGATGCGGATGAGTGGAATCGCAACCTTCACTCGGAAGTTGACGAGGATGCTCAGAGACGCAAAACTTGAAGTTCGATTAGCCGCCACAAGGAAGACGGCGCCGGGGCTAAGATATTTCGATAAAAGGGCTGTCCAGATTGGAGGCGGAGACACACATCGTTTCAGGTTAGACGACGCAGTTTTGATAAAGGACAATCACCTGGCTATCGTTGGAAGCCCTCGGGAGGCTGTTGAAGCAGCTAGGAAAGCTGTGAGTTTCATCAAGAAGATAGAAGTTGAGGCTAAATCGGCGATGGAAGCTCTAGAGGCAGCTGAGACAGGCGCCGACATCGTGATGCTCGACAACATGACTCCTGAACAGTTAAGAGAGACTTTGAAATTGCTGAAAGAAAAGGGTCTCCGTGATCGAGTACTAATAGAAGTTTCAGGGGGAATAGACGAGACCAACATCATCGAGTATGCCCGAACCGGACCAGATATAATCTCCATAGGAGCCCTAACGCACTCGGTGAAAGCGGTAGATTTGAGCCTGGAAATAACAGATTATAACCCTCCGGCATAAGACCCGTACGTTTTCTGCTCATAGATCGGAATTAGCTAAAAAGTAGGTAAGCGGTGGACAAGATAGAAAATGTGAGAATCTATTCAACCTTGAGGCGTCATTTTTGTCTCCCAAGTTTAAGGCGCATTATTATTGCGTCTTCTCCAGTTCCATAATAATTCTTTATTTTTCTATCCTCTTTGAAGCCGAAGGATGCGTAGAATCTCCTAGCGGCTATATTCGCCTTGTTAACCTCTAGATACACCTCTTTTGTTCTCTTCTCCTCTAGCATACGCAGAACAGTCTTCAAGAGAAGGCTTCCGACTCCTTGCCTCTTGTAGCTTTCCTTCACTGCTAAATTTAGTAAATGTCCAAGAGGGAAGGGGTTGTTTTTGATAGTGAATACGGCGTATCCAATAATTCGCCCGTCTTCCTCCACAACTAAGAAGTTCTCTGGATTACTATAGTGCATCTGTAGGAATATGTAGGGGCTCCATGGATTCGGAAAACTCTCTCTTTCGATCTCATAAACTTCTTCGGTATCTGCTGGCTGGAAGAATCTCACTCGAACTCTATGTTGAGGTTTACCTTCCAGATCTAGACCCCTCAATTAATGAGTGACTAAGTGAGTTGAAGAATTTTTCCTATAAAATTGGGGTTGCGGAAGCCTGCAGGGAATGCTGTTCTCGGTTTAGACCGCTACTACTCTCTTAACTTGGGGTATCTTCTTCTTTAGGTACCGTTCTACACCCCATTGGAGGGTCATCCGCGACATTGGGCATCCGGCACAGGCTCCCTTGAGTCTTACTTTGACAGTTCCTTCTTCATCGACATCGACGAGTTCTATATCTCCACCGTCTGCTCTGAGGTGTGGTTGTATCTCCTTGATTATCTTCTCAACTTCCGCTTTCAACTCGCCCTCTCCTATAACTATGTTATAGATGCTATCCTTTAAATATTAATGTTTTTAGGGAGAATTAAGGCTGTTGTGTGCGGTCTCGGTATGCGGGAGCGTAATTTGAGGTTAGGGTTGCATGTTTCCATTTCTGGTTCTATAGTCCTCGCTGTGGAGAGGGCGCTTGATAGGGGATGCAATACTTTCCAGATGTTCACTCGGAATCCGAGGGGATGGTTTTATCGTGAGTTAAGGAGCGAAGAGGTTTCGGAGTTTCGTAGGAGAGTTGGCTCTGAAGGTTTGGATCCGGTGTTTGTTCATATGCCCTATCTCCCTAATTTGGCTTCTCCTAAGGAGGTTGTGTATAGGAAATCTGTTGATTCTCTGAAGGTGGAGTTGGAAAGGTGTGTTCAACTTGGAGTACCCTATCTGGTTACGCATCTGGGGAGCCACTTAGGGAGGGGGATTGAGTACGGATTTGAAAGGATAGTGGAGGCTATCGACTGGGCCTTCTCTAAAGTCGAGGGGGACGTGACGTTGCTGTTAGAGAACACCGCTGGGGGCAGAAACACCGTGGGGTCACGTTTAGAGGAGATAGCAGAGATTATGGATCGCGTGGGGGACGATCGATGCCTTGGGGTCTGCTATGATACCTGTCATGGGTTCGCTAGCGGATATGACATGAGAACTCCGGAGGCGGTGACGAATCTGATCGAAGTCTTCGATTCTCTCATCGGCCTTGAACGCCTAAAGGTGGTCCATCTTAATGATTCGCGGGGAGATCTCGGATCGAGGTTGGATAGGCATGAGCATATAGGGTTGGGGAAGATCGGTGAGTCTGGTTTCATGAGCATATTACAGAGTCCATTGGGAGAGAAACCTCTAATCTTGGAGACTCCGATAGACAGTCGCCGATCAGATTGCGAGAACCTAGCGAAAGTTAGAGAACTCGCAAAGAGAGTCTTCTCCAACTTAGAGGATGACTATCACGTAGAGGCTCATGGTTTTTCTCTAGATGCGAAATCTGAGTGAGGAATTATGGAGAGCTTTTAAAGGGGAGAAGGTGGAAGATAGAATAGAACCTCAAGGGATGGAAGGGGTGAGTCTATGGAGGCGTGGAAAAATAAAAGATCGTTGTTTCTCTCTATCCTCCTTGCATTCACTCTCTTAGCTTCATCAACGTCTGTTTATGGATCGGTGCATGTTGAATCCTCCGTAGATGAAAACTTATACGTTTCAATAAGAATTGAAAATATCAACTCTACTCTTTACTCCCAAATAAAGGAGAATCAAGAGAAGTTTACTCCCCAAACCTTTCCCGACATAATCATAGAGACGCTGGACTCGAAAAACCTCACGAATGTATACTACCTCAATCCAGATCTAGTCCTAGACGATACGGATAAGTCCCTAAGGGCTTCCTTCAATCTAGGAGGAGCTGACATTGTCCAAGTTGCCCTCAACACGACCTCCCTCACCAAAGTATACACTGTCTCCGCCGAGTGGAGAAAATTCCATTGTAACTTCACCGACAGAAAGGATAAAGTATTCTGGAGTTTAAACTTCACAGAATACTTCGGAAAAAATCTGACTGAATGGTTGATTGTAAATCGCACAATAAACGGAGAAAACCATCCAGCTCTCCTCCTTAATGACACGGTGACTCCAGAATTTGACGCGTCCTTCTGCTTTATACTCCCTACAGAAGCTTCCAACATCAAAACAACTACTGAATCAATCACGTTCGAGTTGCCCTTGAGCTTAAATGAACGCCTCCTAGCCAGTCCCTACCCAATTATGGCGATTATCATCATAGTTTCCATCATTGCGTACGTTTACCATAAATTAAAGAGATAGCAGATTACCAAGATCAACTCGTGCTGAACGCTTCCAAAAACGTTCCTACTTAACACGCAGTGTATCCTTATAGCCCCTCTATTTGAAGTCTAATATGGAGTATTTCTTCCTGACTTTTGTAAACAGACATTATTATAAAAACCAGAGTAGACTTCACCATCAAGATTTCAGAGGCATTATTTATAAGCCACTTATAAACAATGGCATCTCAGTGGATTTTATCCCTCTCGATCGCCTCCATAGATTTTACTATT
>CAZOCN010000001.1:0-38300 GCA_964578315.1 uncultured Candidatus Bathyarchaeia archaeon | reverse complement strand
CCCTTCTGATAGGTGTTCTTTAGGAGAATCGATAGACCGTTGGTTGAGTATTTCTATGTTGTAGATGAAGATGACAGGGTGATCGGAAAGGCGACCCGAGAGGAATGTCATGAAAAAGGGCTTATTCATCGGTCAGTTTACGTCTTCATTCTTAACTCTAAAGGTGAACTCTTCATTCAGAAGAGGTCTCCCTTAAAGGATTTATACCCCGGATACTATACGGGCTCAGCTACAGGGCATGTGGAGTACGGAGAAGACTACACTCAAGCAGCCCTCAGGGAGCTCAAAGAAGAACTAGGCATATCTCCCCCGATTAAGTTCGTCTCGAAGTTCAAATGTTTCTCTGAAACAGAGAAGGAGCTCTCGGCTTTATTTATAGGTCTATGGGACGGAAAAATCAGATTCAACAATAAGGAGATAAGTGAAGGCTTTTTTATGAAATTTGAAGAGCTTAAAAGAGATATTGAAACAGGGAAGAAGAAGTTCGCCCCTGGCTTCTATGTTGCTCTGAAGGCCTTTGAGAGATTTAGGACGAAGAGTTCGAGTGCTTAAATTGGGATTTTATGAGACGGTTCTCCGTAATACTTTTCCCGCCTGAACCCCTGTATGTTCCCCCTCTTCAATCACTACTTTTCCATTAACTATCACATACTCTATTCCCACTGGATACTGATGTGGGTCTTCGAAGGTGGCTTTGTCTATGATCGTTTTTGGATCGAAGATTGTTATATCTGCCCAGAAACCTTCCCTTAGGAGCCCCCTATCCCTTATGCCCATTTTTAATGCTGGTCCTGAGGTCATTTTACGGATAGCTTCTTGAAGCGATATAGCCTCGCATTCCCTAACGTACCACCCTAGGACCCTTGGGAAGGTCCCGTAACATCTTGGATGAATTTTCCCTCTACGTAATGGCTCGTAAGTTGCTAAGCCCCATCCATCGGATATGACGTAGTGGTAGGGGTCTCTGAGGGTTTTGAATACGTAGGCTTCTGTGCGTCCATTCATACAAATCCATAACCCGTTACCATCATTATCTAAAAGTAGATCGCATAGGAAATCCACAGGATCCACGTTCTCAGATTTAACAATATTCTCGATGGATCTGCCCTCATACTTCTTGCTATTTCTCTCTGGGACGAAGGATACTACCGCGGTTTTCCAGTCGAAGTTCCTCAGTTCTCTCTTCACTCTCCTCCGCACTTTTTCTTCCTTTATTTTCTCCAGCATCCCGTCTTTTCCCCCCTCATAGAGCCAGAAGGGGAGAATCTGCCCCAGAAAACTCGACCCTGCATGGTAGGGGTATGCATCGTAGGTTACGTCTATCCCTCTCCTTCTAGCCTCAGCTACTCCTTTCCCGTCGTAATGAGCTACCTCAACGGGTATCCCAGCCTTCTCACCTATCTCCACAGCCTCCTCGAAGCCTTCCCTCCTGAGGTGAGTTGTGTATATACCGCCATATTCAGCTACAACTTTCGCGAGTTCAATCAGTTCTGAAGTATCTGCCCAGTAAGCCGGAGCGTAATCACCGCTCGATAGGGCTTGAGCTCCCTCTTTGAGGGATTCCTCTAGAAGAGCCTTCATCTCTTCTATCTCCTTCTCTTCTGCCCTTCTAGCCTCGTATCCCATCACACTCGCTCTTATGGTACAATGACCTATTTGGGGCCAGAAGTTTACGCCGGGCTTCAGCTCTTCTATTCTGTCGAGGTACTCTCCGAAGGTGCGCCAGTTGTAGGGTATCTCTAACCCAAGAGTGAAGGGTTCATAGTAACGCTTCATCTCCTCTCTATACTTGTCGCTGAGGGGTGCGAAGGAGAGTCCGCAGTTGCCTCCCGCGACGGTAGTCACTCCTTGATGAATGTAACTCTCACATCTAGGGCATGCAAATATTGTGAAGTCTGAGTGTTGATGGATATCTATAAAACCTGGAGCTACAATAAGACCGTTCGCGTCTATAACTGTATCCGCCGAGATAGGTAAGGAGGTTCGGCTGATCTCTACTATCTTTCCGTTATTAATGTACAAATTTGCCTTAAAACCTGGATTTCCAGTGCCGTCTATAACCAAACCATTCTTCACAGCTATGTCGAAACCCAAAACTGAAGTCCCTCACGGAAACTTCATTCAGCGTTCATTTTAAGTTTTTTCAATAATTCAGTAAAATCCTTAAAGAGTACCCAGTTTTACCTTGACCTCGTCTCCTACTTCAATATAGGCGCAGAATCCATCTCGGGCTGGTCCAGGATTAACGATGACTGTCTCTCCTATAGTGTCTATTCCTTTTGCTTCGTGTATGTGTCCACAGAGGGCTAAGATAGGCTTCTTCTCTTCTATAAGACGCCTGAGAGTTTCGCTGCCCACGTGGGTACGGTTGAAGGCTAAATCTAATCTTGTGTTCTTCGGTGGAGTATGAGAAACTATAACAAGCTTCTTAAAGTCCACCTTAAAAGCTTCCTCAACTACTCCATGCAAATCTTCCTCACTCATCTCAAAGGGCGTGTTGAAGTAGCTGGTTAAGGCTCCACCGACGCCTACAAAGGTTAAATCTCCGAAGACTCGTATCTTTCCATGGAGATTCTCAGCTCTCCCAAAAGATTTTTCAGCCAACTCCAGCGGATCGCAGTTACCAGGAACGAAGAAAACAGGCTTGACCTGTAAGAGTTTAAGGATTCGTATAGCAGTATCCAAGGTGCCGAAGTGAGTTAAGTCTCCGGAGACGACAATGAGGTCTACTTCCTTCTCTTTTGCTCGTAGAGCGGCTTTCTTAACGAATCCTAGATTGCCGTGAAAATCTGAAAGGGCGAGGATTTTCAAGGTGTACGCCTCCTTTATCTTCCTTTGTAGGTTCCATGGTAAAGTATTTTTTCTGTTTAGGGGTATGTGAATAAGTGTTAATGTTAGAGCTGAGATTAAAACTGTTGTGAAGGAATTGAGGGTTAACGTAGAGGAAGAGATGGAAACTTTACGCCGGGAGATTCTGAACTGTACTAAGTGTGGATTAGCTGGAAATAGAAGGAACCCTGTTCCTGGGGAAGGATCGCTCAAGGCGGAGGTTATGTTCGTAGGTGAAGCGCCTGGGGTTGAGGAGGATAGACAAGGTAGACCCTTCGTTGGCGCTGCAGGTAAACTCTTGAATAGCCTTTTAGAATCTATTGGGCTGAACAGGACTAAGGTGTTCATTACAAATGTTGTAAAGTGTCGCCCACCAAGAAATAGGCCTCCGAGAGTAAGTGAGATCGCCGCTTGTCGTCCTTATCTTAACAGGCAGATAGACCTTATCGATCCAAAAGTGATCTGTCTCTTGGGGAACTCAGCTATCAAAACTTTACTTTCCAAGGAGATATCCGTAGGTGAAGCTCATGGGGAAGCTTATAGGAAGGGAAATAGACTTTATATGCCACTCTATCATCCAGCAGCGGCTCTCTATAACTTCAATCTAAAACCGATGTTATTTGAAGATATGGAGAGACTGAGGTCCTTAATGAGGGGAGAAGTGAAAGCGATAAAAGAGGTCCCGTCCAGCTCTCTAGAGAGACAGACTAAACTGTATGATGTTCTCTAAGAAGCCTCGTTAATACCCAAAAAAAGATAGGGATGATTATTTCCTCAACTTTTCAAGTGCCCTATCTACGCTCTCAAGCCCTAACTCCTTAAGGACCTCGCTCTTTGGGATTCCCTTCTCATCCCATCCTATGACTTCATAGAACTTCTTCTTCATACGTTCAACTTCTTCTCTATCCGTAGTTCTTCCAGCATAGGGTCCAGATGGGAGCGGCTCATAGAATCTCGGCGGATTATCATCGTCGACTTCTGGGTTCCAGTAAGCGTCGGGGCCGCCGAGGAGTAAAGCTGCTCTTTGGATATGCATGATTCTTCTTGCGTGGATCGTATTCCATTCATGCCGGGTTGTAGACCAGCCTGTCACAGCCCTTGTGAATTCCCATACTAGATCATAACCGACACGCCACCCGTTCATGCTACAGAAGACTGCAGAATCGGCGAATACCATGTTCATGTCATCGTAGGCATCCTTCGTTTCAGAGGTGTGGTCTCCTGACTGCACGTTACAAGCATAAGCTATGGGCTGGAAGTCCAAGCCGCTTCTAGTTCCGTGAGCTCCCAAGGCAACTCCCTTCACTTGAACAGCGTAAGGCATAACATTCACTCCCTTAATCTCAGTGATCCTTCGAGCAGCTCTATAGGTTCCCTCCGCTAGGACGTCGCCTATCCCTTCACGTCTTACAATCTTATACAGTAATTCAGTGAATGCTTCTGAATCTCCCCAGTTCAACTCCAATCCTAGATCCTTTTTTGTCAAGATTCCCCGTTGATATAGTTCAGCTGTAAAGCCTAAGATGTTTCCTCCTTGTATTCCGCAAACGCCTAAAGAGTCACATAAGGCAGAGAGATGGGTGACTCCTTCGGCCTTGAAGATTCCGAGGTTCGGTCCGAGATATGCCTGCATTTCATAGTCGGGCATATCTGTTATGTCCCCCTTGTAGGGTCCCGTTTTGATTACTGCGAGTTTCATACATGTGAGTGGGCATCCAAAATCGCTCCAGTAACGTTTAACCCAGTACCTAACGTCAAAATCTGGTACTCCTATAGACCTCTCGTCATGCCACTCTTCCTGCCAGTTCCTAATAGGCTCTGAACTATACTTTGCTCCAACAGAATAGCCTCCTTCTCCCGTTCCCCAACGACGCATCGAATCATAAGTGAGTAGTTTATCTATCACTTGTCTCCTAAGCTCCAGCATCTTCTTCATATCGGCGACTTCGGGTAGAGGTTTGAAGCCCTTGGCGACTATAGCTTTCAAGTTTTTAGAGCCCATGACTGCGCCGTAACCGCCGTATCCTCCCGCGTGAGACCCCTTCTGCATCACACAAGCCATACGAACCATATTTTCTCCAGCCGGCCCAATGTAAATACTCCCTGGCTCCCTTATCTTCCCAAAGCTAGGTTTCCTCTTACTCAGTTCCGATCTAACTTCTCTGTTTATAGTAAGAAGGGTCTCTCTTCCATTTTTGCCCCATATATGGGAAGCCTCTCTTATTTCACCTGTATCGTCTGTGACTAGTATATAGACGGGGCTTTTCGCTCTACCAGTAACTATAACCCCATCGTATCCTGAGCACTTCAGTTCGGAGGGGAACTCTCCACTGGTCGTAGAACCGATTATCCCGTTACTTTGAGGGCTCTTACCCGATACGCATACTCTAGCCCCGGGGTAGAACCCAGTCAGAGGTCCTACCATCGCCAAGAAAATATTCTCTGGACCCAGCGGATCAACGGATTCCCATTTACTCCCTAATCGATCCCAGAGAATCTTGGCGGAGAGCCCTCGTCCACCAACATAGTTCCTCAAAGTTTCTTCGTCAAAGTTTACATCACGTATCTTCTCTCTATCCAAGTCTACTTCGAGAAACTTCCCCGCGTATCCTCCAGGCTTCTTCATAGCATCTTCTCCCCCTCTTCACCAAAAAGATTGAGAACTAGACTCCCGGTTATCTCTTCAGGCGTTTTAGCGAATAACTTATGGTTTACATCCTTCTCTTCCTTGGAGAGCCAGATCGCGTAACACCTCACTGAAGCGCAGGCTTTTGTACACTGAGGGTCACCTCCACAAAGGTCACAGATCAAGATCCTCTCTTCAGTTGGATGCATATGTGGAATCTCCCCTGGACAAGCGGTTATACAAGCCTCACAGCCTGTGCATTTCTCGTCGTCAACGATTACGGCTCCGGTCTTCTTATCGACTGAAAGTGCTTCGGAGGGGCAGGAAGCCACACATGGATAATCGTCACACTGTGCACATAAATGGGGTACTTCGGCACCAGGAACCAGCATGAAAACTCTTATTCTAGAAGCTTCAGGCCAGATGGCTCCTTCGTGGCTTAAGGAGCAAACGATTTCGCATAATCGACAGCCGCTACAACGTAGATAATCTCTAGCGATCCAAATCTGCTCCGTCACTTTCATTCATCTCCTTTCCAATGAATCTAAAGGCTGAGCTATTAAGAATTGTGTAAGGATGAAGCCTCGATTATTTCAAGAAGTAGATTAAAAAATAAACGCGCTCAAATTGAATGCGGTGCAACGTTGGAGCGGTCAAGCGAAGCAGTCTTAAAGAAACTTTCGATCCTTTCGATTATTCTGTCAATATCTCTGTAAGCTTCTATTCCCTTCCTCCAATCTCTAGGGAGTCTATACTTAAATCTGCCTGTAACTCTCTTATCCATAAGCACTATCACTCCTCTATCCTCGGGGCTCCTCAGTAATCTTCCAGCCGCTTGGGTTACGGCGTTCAAGCATGGAACTTCATTAGCGTACTCATGAGCCTTCCTCCCGAACCTTTCCTTGTAATACTCAAGTAGGGCCTGTTGGAGCTCTGTCTTCTTCGGATATGGCAATCCGACGATTATCACCATGGAGAGCATCGTGGATCCATTCATGGACATATCTACGCCCTCACTAGCCTTCCCCCTAGCTACGCCAAAGAAGACAGAGTATTCATTTTTCCGTAGGAAATCAAATAGATCAGTTACCTTCGTATTCCTATCCTCAACCATAAGTGGACAGGGCGGCTCCATTTGGCTTATGACTTTCTCCATAATTTCATAAGATGGAAAATAAACGGCTGTCCTCCCTTTCACTGTCCCTACTAATTTGTCAATGCGCTCCGCTATCTTTCTCCACATCTCTTCATTGCGGCTTTCAAACCTCGTCGTAACCGCCGTGTCGACGAGAATCAATCTATTTTCTTTTGGGATCGGACTAGGCAGCTCTATGTATACGGCACGGCTCCGCGGTATTCGGAGAATATCCACGTAATAATCAGGGTTCCCTAAGGTTCCGGACATAAGAATTACGGACCTTAACTCGTTGATGACTCCTGCAGCCATAGCTGGGTCAAGACATTTGATGCCTATCCTGAAGTAAACGCTTCCGCCTCTTCCTGGAAGAGCCTTCGCGTAGAAAGTATACCTTGGACTTGAGGCTTCCATCCACGTAGAGAAGAATTCGGCGCTCCTAGCAACGTAGGAGAGGGGGCTCTCTCCTCTTTCTATTCTCCTCCGACGTATAAGTTCCCCTTCTTCATAAAGTTCTGAGACTAGCTCAGCGATTTCTCCTAAACTTAACCCGGTGCTCTCTCTAAAGGCCTCCGATAACCTCTCTTTTTCGATTATGCCTTCACTGTCTAGACCAAGCCTTCTGTAGGTCCTCTCCCCCTCAGATTGTATGAAACCGTACGCTGCTTCGAGTACTCCTCCGTCATCTATTCCGTATTCCTCCGCCTCCTTCATAGCCCGCGTTATCGAGATGGTGGATAGTTCATTGGATAGTAGATTCACGGCATAATCTGGAAGAGAATGAGCCTCATCAAAGACACAGTTTAACTTATTGAGTTGTGTTTTCGTCTTCCTTAGAAGGGCTTCCCTAACGGGGTCAACGAGCATATAATTATAATTTCCAACTATTACGTCAGAGCCTCCAGCCAGTATTTTAGTAACTTCATAGGGGCAGAGACCTCTCTCTTCGCACAGCTGAAAGACCTCCTCCGGCATTAAGGGGCCTACTCTCTTTACTTCCCATATTACCTTCTGCGTCCGTTGAGTAGGCATCCATTTATGGTAGGTCTGACCGAAGAACTCACAGATCTCTCCCGATTTTCCCTCTTTTAAGTTGTTACAGTAATGAAGGAAGTCTCGGTAGCTTAAACTTTGTATTTCACGTCTTTTTTTCACTAGAGGACACATATCCCTTTTACTTCTGAATATGGAAGCGACGAAGTTGATATCAGAGTTCTCGCGGATGGCTCTGAGCTCTCTCGCGTAGATCTCCAGCTGACTACGCGTCCTTGTAAGGGCTAGAAGTTTACCTCCTACCTCTTCCCTAGCCATAAAGTAGGCCGTTAAAACGGAGATAGACTTCCCCGTTCCACAAGGCGAAGACAATAACCCAACCTTCCGGTTTACTATAACATTATACGTGAAGTCTATCGCCTCTTCTTGGTGCGGTCTAAAATCTGGGTAAGGGAATACTCGTTTTATAAGCTCTAGTTTTTGCCTATCCAACCTCAAATCAAAGACCTTAGCCCTGAAACTTATACTTAAAGAGTTTAAACCTAATCCCTTTTAGAGTCCCATCATCTTTTATTACTTTAAGCGTTAAATTGTTTATGTAGTGAGGACTTTGAAGGAACTTGCGTTGAAGGGGGGTAGTCCCCTAAGAAAGAAACCTTTCCCTTCTTGGCCCGTTTATGGGGAGGAAGAGATCGAAGCTCTCAAAGAGGTACTCTACAGTGGTGTATGGGGTGTAGGCGGGAAAAATAAGGAGGTCTTTGAGAAGCGTTTCTCTGCCTATCAAGACGCGAAGTATGGCGTTGCCACCATGAATGGAACAGTGGCTCTGGAGACCGCGCTCCGTGCAACCGGCGTAGGCGCTGGTGACGAAGTTATCCTACCCGCCTATACTTTCGTAGCCACGGCTTCTTCGATTATCTACTTGAACGCCACTCCAGTTTTCGTTGATATAGACCCAGAAACCTACTGTATCGATCCAGAAGAGATAGAGAAGAAGATTACCGGGAGGACCCGTGTTATTCTGCCGGTTCATGTAGCTGGGCATCCAGCTGATATGGATCGCATAACTGAGATAGCTGAGGAGTATGGGTTAATGGTGATTGAAGATGCCTGCCAGGCTCATGGTACACGATGGAAAGGACGGGGAGTAGGCGCAATAGGCGACTTAGGAGCCTTCAGCTTTCAGTCTAGTAAAAACATCACTTGTGGTGAGGGAGGAATTATTCTTACTAATGATAAGGAGCTTTACTATAGGTGCTGGTCTATTCATAATTCTGGGCGCGTGAAGGATGGAGAATGGTATGAACATCGCTTACTTGGTAGTAATTACAGGATGACTGAGTTCCAAGCAGCTGTACTTCTAGCTCAGATGGGGCGCCTAGAAGAGCAGACAGCGATTAGAAATGCAAATGCTGAATACCTAACTAAGAGGCTGTCTGAAATAGAGGGTATTCAGCCTTTAAAGAGGGACCCCCGTGTCACAGTACATTCTTATCACCTTTACATCTTCCGTTTTAACTCAGAAAGTTTCAAGGGTCTTACAAGAGAACGCTTTATCGAAGCCCTGAGGGCCGAAGGTATCCCTTGTAGTCAAGGCTACCGACCCTTAAACAAGATGTCCTTCATTCAAGAATACTTGCGAACTGAGACGTCTTTGCCTGTCACTGAGAAGGCCTGTGAAGAGGAAGCTGTCTGGCTTAAACAGAATATTCTCCTTGGAACTAGAGAGGATATGGATGACGTTGCTGATGCCATTCTTAAGATAAAAGAGAACGTGGAAGAACTTCTCTAAACATTCGTCTAATGTAAGTTATTATAAATCGTCAAACGTTTGTTTTTTAATCCATAACTTTTATATTAGTTAACTAAATCCATATCTCTGAAAACTGGATTGGAGAATTTGTTTATGGCCTCTTCCGGTTCAAGGTCTATAGAAGAATTGAAGTGTAAAGTTATTGAGAAATGTAAAAAGTTAGGTGTGAAATCCATTATCTTACAGTTTGTGGACATTCTCGGCGTTGCGAAGAGTCTGAGTATTCCTCCAGAGAGATTGGAAGAAGCTCTAGATAACGGGGTAGGCTTCGATGGTTCCTCCATAGAAGGATTCGTTAGAATATATGAAAGTGACTTACTGGCTATGCCTGACCCCTCAACTTTCAGTGTAGTGCCCTGGAGTCAAGAGGATAAGAAGGAAGCTAGGATAATATGCGATATACTTAAGCCTGGGGGTAGCCCCTTCGAAGGAGACCCTAGGTACATACTCAAAAGAGCCCTGAAAGAGTTTGAGAAGATAGGTCTTGTCTTTAATACTGGGCCTGAACTGGAGTTCTTCCTCTTAAAAACGGATGAGGAACCTCTAATAAAGCATACGCCTCATGATGTGGGTGGTTACTTCGATTTCTCTCCCTTAGATAGAGCCTCTAGTTTCAGGAGAGATGTCACATTGACTCTGCAGGAGATGGGTCTTAAGATAGAGATGAGCCATCATGAAGTGGCTCCAGGTCAACATGAGATAGACTTTGAGTTCGCTGATGCCCTTACAACGGCGGATAATGTGATAACCTACAAGAATGCTGTTAAAGCGGTGGCTCTCAGGTACGGTTTATTTGCTACTTTCATGCCTAAACCCTTCTATGGGATGAATGGGTCAGGGATGCACGTTCACCAAAGTCTCTACGACATAAAATCCGGTACTAACGCCTTCTTTGATCCGAAGGACAAATATAACCTCTCTGACAAAGCCTACTACTTCATCGCCGGTCAACTGAAGCATTCTCGCGCCTTATCTGCAATCGTAGCTCCAACAGTAAACTCTTATAAACGTCTAGTTCCCGGTTATGAGGCACCAGTGTATATCTGCTGGGGAAGGAGAAATAGATCCGCACTTATCAGGGTTCCAGAGTACTTCCCTGGGAAATCCGGTGCCATGAGAGCGGAGTTGAGGTGTCCAGACCCTTCTTGTAATCCCTATCTGGCCTTTGCAGCCATGGCTATGGCTGGGTTAGATGGGATAAATAGGAAGATGGAGCCTCCTGATCCGGTGGAGGAGGACGTCTATGAGTTTGACGATAGCAAGTTGGCTAAATTCTACATTGAGACTCTGCCGTCATCTCTTGAGGAGGCTATTGAGGAACTGAAGAAGAATGAAGTTCTAAAGGCTACTTTGGGTTCCTTTACCACGAGGAAGTTCATTGAAGCCAAGACGAAGGAGTGGGATGAATACAAGCTTCAAGTAACTCCTTGGGAGCTCAAAAAATACATCTACCTGTAAAAAGTCTCCTACTGCAGAGCTTTTCTTAAGGTTTCTATGATCTCGATCCTTAACTTCTCACCTGAAACCTCCAATTCTGCTATAGAACGGGCTAACTCTGGTCTTTTCAATACCTGAGATATCCATTTTATAAAATCTCCGCGTTTATGATGGAATCCTATGGATGTTAGAGAAGCCTTTTGGAGTTTCTGGATGAAATCTTCTAGGCTTGTAGCTATCAGTTCTGTGGGTTTTCCGTACTCTTCGTAGAAATGGAATCCACGGCTAGGTTCAACTTCAATCTGTGTTTCATCGTATTTTTTCGTTGAGACCTCCTTTAGTCTCTCTTCGATAACTTTCATTAAGTAGTTGAAGGCTTCTTCTGATATTCTCTCGAGTTTATATAGTCTCACTAAGTTCTCTTTCTTTCTTCCCAGGCTTTCAAACTCTTCTTTGGAGATCAGAGTTCCCCCCAATAAACGCTAATAGAGGAGACCTTCTCTTTAAGTTTTAGATCATCGGAGACTATACTAGCATAACACAACTTTTCATCTTGGATCAGCTGTGGAAAAAGGGTTCTCTAGCTCCTCGCAAGGTCTTCTCCAGGAAACTTCACTCTTTTTTGAGTAGCTACTCTTAAATAGTTATTGTGATGAAGTTGCCGCTAATACTGTAGACAATGGAGGAGTGGAAGTGGACTCTAAAAGAATCGCTGCTATAGTTGTCTTCGCTGCCCTTACAATCGCTCTTAACTTGTCACCGATTAGGATTCCAGCTCCCTATGCGCCTTTTCTTATCTATCAAATTTGGGAGATACCAATAGTCACTGCATTCTTGTTATATGGTTCTGCGGTAGGAGTTGCAGTAGCGGTAGTAAACACTCTCTTTCTGTTAGTTATGTTCCCTGGGGGTCTGCCCACAGGTCCCTTCTATAATTTAGCGGCGATTTTAAGTATGCTCCTCGGTATCTACATCATAGAAAGGGTCCTGTCTGAAGGTTCTAATAGGCGGAAGGTAACTATCGCTGTCACCGCCTCCACCTTACTTGGTGTCGTGTTGAGGGTGGCTGTCATGTCCTTTGTGAACTGGGTCTTCCTTAGGTATCCTCCTCCAATTGGGTATAGTCTGCCCTCAGAAGCCTTGATCGCTATGCTCCCAATTATAGGTTTTTTCAACGCTACTATCGCATTATACACGGTGCCTCTCGGCTATATCTTGGCGAAGGCGGTGAGTCAGTATTACGCTTCTACTCATGTTAGATAGCTTGTATAGCCCCTCTATTTGTACTCTAATATGTTTCTCCAAGGCGTAAGAAGTGTTCTCTGCTTTTGCTATTCTTTGTCTTTGGAGATCATTACCTCTGTAGATTTTATTACAGCTTTTACTATGTCTCCTTCTTTAATATTAAGGTCCTCTACGGCTTCTCTTGTGATGAAGGATGTTATGGTGCAGGGAGTTTCTATCTCAATCTTAACCACAGCCGCGACGTCTCCCTTCTCTATTGAGGTTATTCTCCCTCTTATTCTGTTTCTAGCACTTATCTTCAAGTGTAATCCCTCCCAGCTAGATTCGTCTAGATAAACATTGTCAAAGACTCTCTTATACTTCAAAAATTCATTCAATAATTCTCTTCCCACTTGAGTTAACTCCGCTCCTCCACCTCTCTTACCGCCCTTATGGGTTTTAACTATGGCTTTCCCTATGCGCTTCTCAGTTCTCTTTATTATTCCCCAGGCGTAACGGTAGGACATTCCCAGTTCCTTAGCGGCATCGCTTAAGGTACCTGCCTCCTGAATCTTCTGGAGGAGCCGGAAGGTGCCTTTTCCGAAGGCATAGCCCTTTCTAGTCTCAAACCATAGCTTATAACTGGGCCGGAGCATCTTATCCTTCTCCGAGGTCTCTTGCATTTCTCTAAACCACCCTTACGGAAGAAGCTTTAAAAGCGAGGAATACCTCCTCTCCCAAATTCAAGTTCATATCTATAAAGGAGCGTTTAGTTATCTGCACAGTGAATTTTCTTCCAGCCTCTACTCTTAGTCTGACTAGATTCCCCAAATCAGAGATTTCAGTTATCTTCCCCTTGAAAGAGTTTCTGGCGCTTGAGATTATGGGTTTCCTTGAGAGTATTATGTCTTCTGGACGGATGAATAGGGTAACTTTTCCTTTATGTGGAAAGACAGTTACTATTTCCACGCCTCCTATATCGACGACGGAGGTTCCGTCCTCTAAACTTCTAGCACTCCCCGAGAAGAGGTTCTCTAACCTCGCGAAACTCGCCAAATAATCAGAGGGCTCCCCAAAGACTTCATCTGCGTATCCAATATGCCGGATTTTTCCATCAATGATTACTGCAACCCGTTCAGCCAGCCTCCTAGCCTGGAACATATTATGCGTAGACATGACAACTGTGACCCCTTTCTTATCCCTAATATAAGCTATAGCCTCCTCGATTATAGAGGCGTTCTTTGGGTCTAGATTAGCAGTAGGCTCGTCGAGGAGTAGAAGCTCAGTCCCCAAAACCATCGCCCTAGCGAGAGAGACCCTCTGTTGCTCTCCCCCGGATAAAGCTTTAGCGTGTCTATCTTCAAACCCTTCTAACTTAACAACCTTCAACGCCTCTCTCACTCGTCTCCGTATCTCCTCCTCTGAGAATCCCCTAGCTTTAAGACCATAAGCCACATTCTTGAAGACTGAAGTGTTAAACATGACAGTCTTCTGGAACACTAGTGTACTCTTCGCTCTGAGCATCTCGAGAGTACTCTTATCTATCTTCTTCCCCCTAAAACGGACTTCCCCCCTCGTTGGATACTCTAACCCCGCCATAACCCTTAGCATTGTGGTTTTACCGGAGCCATTCGGCCCAACGATGGTGAAGAATTCCCCCTCATGTACAGAGAGAGTTACATCTTCCAGTGCCGTTAGGTCTCCGTATTTTACAGTAACATTGCGGAGTTCTATCATCTCCCTCCACTCCACCCCAAGTGTCTTTGGAGGAGGTTCACTGTTAGGCTGACCCCGAATACGATGAATAGAAGGATTAGCGCTAAAGCTATGCTAAGCACTATCTCCCCACGGGCTGTTTCTAGGGCTATCGTAGTAGTTAGAACTCTTGTGACGCCCCTTATGTTGCCGCCCACCATCAAGGCAACGCCTAACTCCGCAATCGCCCTATTGAAACTTGCAGTTACAGCCAGAAACGTCCCACTCAAAGACTCTCTCAGTACAGTTATAGAACTCTGAAATTCAGAAGCTCCCAAAGTCCTCGTCAGCTCTCTTATCTCAGGGTCCACCATCTCTATGGAATTAATCGTGAAACTAACTATAACCGGCGTTATCAGTATCGCCTGTCCGATTGTTATCGCAGTGGGTGTATAAAGAAGGTGGAGTGCACCTAAGGGACCAGACTTTGAAAAGATTAAGTAGAGAATCAATCCTAAGGTCACTGTTGGTATACCTAACATAGCGTTAAAGAAGCCTTTAATGAGGAATCTCCCTCTGAACCTTCTGAGTCCAAGTAGGACTCCGAGGGGGATGCTCCAAAGGGCCGAAATTAACGTCGCGGAGCCCGAAACCAGAATCGCCCTAAAAGTTATCGCCACCAACGCTGGGTTTCCCGTGAAGATTAACTCCAAAGCCTTCCACAAGCCCTCAACTATCTCGTTCATCGATTCTTCCTCTTCAACTTACTTTTGATTGTACATCTCCCAGTGATCGTCTCTGTATTCTTGTGGGCACTCAGAACCATTAAAGAAGGCGTAATTCTCAATCCACTCCACCAACTTGGGATCTGTTCTATTCTTCAGTAGTTGAACCACTGGGTTAAACAACGCTGTGCCGTACTGGTCTTTCCCATAATTGGCTATTACTTGCTGTCCTTGATCAGAAATTAAATATTTTATGAAGGTTATAGCGTCCTCAAAGTTAACCTCAGAATGCTTAGCAGGATTAACGGCTATTGCGCTGTAAACATTTATCAGCTCCTCTCCCTCCTCAACGAGAGGGACGAGGTCGATCAGTTCCTCTTTCTTGTACTTCAGATATGTACCCGTATCGGTGAGGGTGTAAGCCGAGAACTCATTTGTAATCTGCAACGTCTTTCCCATACCCGTACCAGACTCCCTATACCACTCCTCTTCCTTTAACTCCTCCCACTCGAAACCCGCCGTTCTCCATAAAGCCTTCTCCTTAGAATGCGTCCCGGAATTGTCCCCTCTAGAAACCCAGACAGCTTTTCCCGCCCTTCCCGCCTCCACAATTCTAGTTAATGCCTCCACCGGCGATAAGCCCTCAATCCCCGCCGGGTCCGAGTCCGGTCCAACTATAAAGAAGAAGTTATAGGCAATTATCTTTCTACAAACCCCATAACCCCCTTCCAGAAACTCCTCTTCTAACGGAGGCGCATGCACCAGTATCATATCAGCATCTCCCCTCTGAGCGAATTTTATCGCCAGTCCAGTTCCGACGGATATGAAATACAAGTCTATGGGATACTCTGCTTCGAAGCGATCCTCTATACGGTCTAGGAGACCAGTATCGAATAGACTTGTAGTCGTTGAAATTACAAGCCTCCTCTTAAAGGAGGATGTTACAGTGGTAACATAGTAATTCACACCAGCTACAAGCAGAACTGCTATTAATACAGCTATAAGAATCCACAGGAAAGCCTTTTTCCGCATCCTAAACGCTCCTTCGATATGTATGAATATGCATTTCGGTTTACTCCGTGAATGAGCTGAAGTTACTATTTAAATTTTTTCACAAATAAAACCAAAGTCTTCCGCTTGCTTATGTACTTCTAGGAGAGGGTGCCCCTTGCTCGTTTAGAAGATCGACTGGTCGTTCATGGCTTTACTGAAGAGCCCTATTCAATCTTATAGGCTGATGTTTGCTGAGAAGGACAGCGCGTCCTATGTTTTTCTCTTAAAACCGTACTACTTATTAATTCTCAATGTGAATGAATTGGAGAATTGAAAGAGTGACGTTTATGGAAGAAGATGTGAAAGTTATAAAGGAACGTTTCAAGATTATCGGGAGGGACGGAGAGCTTCTTCGGGCTCTGGCGGCGGCGAAGGCTGGGAAACACATCCTCTTTGAGGGTGTGGTTGGAGTCGGAAAAACCATAATCGCTCTGTCCATAGCCAGACACCTCAATAGGAGCTTCTTCAGGGTTGATGGCGACGAGAGGTATACCGAGCATAAACTCACGGGATGGTTTGATCCTCCCTTAGTTATAGAGAAAGGTTACAGTTGGGAGTCCTTCATTCCGGGTCCGCTGACTCAAGCCATGCTTGAAGGAGCCTTCCTATTCATAAATGAACTTAACAGGATGCCGGAAGGAACTCAAAATGTCCTCCTTCCAGCCATGGATGAAAGACAGATTATTATTCCAAAGATAGGGACGATCAAGGCTAAACCCGGTTTCCTCATAATAGCAACTCAGAATCCAGAGGAATTCGTTGGAACCAGTCGCCTAAGCGAAGCTCTTCGAGACCGTTTTGTATGGATACGCCTCGATTATCAACCTGAAAATGAGGAGATACTGATAGTCGAGAAGGAGACGAATTGTAGAGATAGGGATACATTAACTGTGGCAGTCAGAATCGCGAGGGAAACAAGGAAGCATCCAGATATTCGCAGAGGCTCATCAGTCCGAGGAGCCATAGATATGGTAGACCTCATCAGAAACTTCACTTCTACTTTCAAGCCAGACCTAGACCTCTGGACTAAAGTAGCCACGGCCGCCTTAGCAACAAAGATAGAGCTTCAAGATCAAACGGCGAAGAACATGGAAGAGATAGTGCGAGGAATAGTCGCCTCCGTCTTGGAGAATTACAAGAATAAAAATGGAGAGAGGAGAGTCGCCTCTCTATTCTCTGGCTCATCCGTTGAAAAAGAAGAGTCGGAGACCATTAGAAGGCTCAAAACATCTATAGAGCGAGGAGACGTCTCCACTTTAATGGGGCAACTCCGCTCAAATCCGAAATCGATTAGCGACCTTCTCTCTGAGGAGGGTCTCTTCGAGAAGATGTTGATGATGGCAGAGCGGTCTCCGTCCAGCTGGATGGCCGCTCAGCTTCTATTCCTCCTCAGGTCTGGTTTGGACCCGAAGCGTAGAAGAACAGCTAAACGGATATTGACTCGCATGATAATGCGCCTTGCAGCTCAGATATCTGGTAGAGGTTTAAGCGCCACAAGGCAAGTGAGCGTTCCCTTCAAACCTGGATTAGAGGAATTTGATATTGACCAAACTTTAGAGAACATGCTCGGAAAGAGCCTTCCAGACTCGGCGGATTTGATCTCTATTGAACGTCAGAGAAAGAAGAGCGCAGTCTCTCTCATGTTAGATGTGAGCAACTCTATGCAACTAGAGAAGATAGTCATCGCAACTCTAGCGGTAGGCGTGTTAGCTCACAAACTCCGTGATGATCATTACTGCGTTATCACCTTCAACGACCACCCTAAAATTTTGAAAACTGCCACGGAAGAGTCTTCTATAGAGGCGTTGATAGGGAAGATGCTGGATATCCAACCTAAAGGAGCTACAAATATAGAAGAAGCTCTCAGAGTAGGCCTCGAAGAGTTGAGGAAGGTCAACGCTCATGAACGTGTAGGCATACTTGTGACAGATGGTTGGGTTACGAAAGGAGCGGACCCAATTAATACAGCTGGGAAGTACCCCAGATTACATGTAGTTCAAGTTCCCATGGGTATTGGAGGCGGTAGCTTCACCACCTGTAAACGCTTAGCTAAAGCCAGCAGAGGCAAATACTCTTATGTTAAAGACTTCAACGAATTGCCGAGAGCCTTAATGCGTACACTCAATTAGAGAAAGGCACTGTTCTAATCTATAGTATTTTATTTCTCTTCTAAGGAATTCTCAAAGGGAGGAAGGATTGTATGATACTGACGCCTCTTATCGTCTACGTAATCAATAGAAAACTGAACGTCAGTAAGGCTTCCTATAAGTTGCTGGTTTCCATAATAGTTTCTCTCTTAATATCCGGTGTCTCCTCCATACCAGTTCTCCCAGTGTTCGCTTCTTATTTACTGCCCGAGTGGTATGCTCTGCCCTTATCCTTCCCCTTCTACTTCACTCTAACCCGATCACCTCTAACGATCTATCCGCCAATCTTCATCCTACGCTTCTACTTCATCAGTCTCCCCCTCTACATAATCCATGGACAGTGGCTGAGCTACATTCCACAGATAATCCTATACGCCTTCATTCCCTTCCTATGCATAAATCTAGTCTCCTCTCTATCCGTTCTTCTCCTTAAAACCGAGGAGTCTCAGAAAAATTTGGGGAGATGATGGGTTCTAGAGGAGCCCTTATCTCTTTATGACGCCTCCGTTGACGAGTATCTCTCTTAGTTTCTCCTTTTGAGCCTCTGTTAAGGGACGTTGCGGAGGCCTCACCCCTCCGGCAGGTTTCCCACAGATCTCCATAGCTGCCTTCCAGTGACTGGCTATCCCAACGCCCCGGGTCTCTTCGTAGTATGAGAATCTGTAGAAGGGAATCGAGAGCTTCATCATGTGTTCATGAGCCTTTCTGTACTCTCCTTTCTCCAGTAACTCCCAGAGCTTTAATTCGTATTGTGGTGCGAAGTTTGCCATTACCGAGACTATTCCCTTCATTCCCGCCATAGCTCCCCATATGAAGCTTCCAAGGTTGTTGCTTAGGAAGCTGAATCTATCTTTGAATCTGGCTATGGTGTAGATTTCATTCGCTGCGTTTGTTGAGGCCCATTTGAACCCGATTACCTTCTCAAGTTTCGAGAGTCTCTCGACAAAACTCGCGGGCATATCCCTCCCGGTACTGTAATAGTTATTGTAGACTACTATCCCTAGTTCTGTGGAAGCATCTAATTCCTTGTAAAAGTCGAAGATCTCGTCCAGCGTGGGAGTGGTGTAATATGGAGGAGCGATCTGAACACCGTAGGCTCCCACTTCTTCGCCGAACTTCAAAAGTTCTTTAATGGTTTTAATATCCCTCATGAAGGTTCCGAAGAAGACGGGTACTTTTCCATCTGCTGCGTCTATAGATGTCTCTACAACTGCCTTTATCTCTTCAGCGGCCATAAAAGGTCCCTCTCCGCACCCGCAGGCAACAAAAAGCGTCCCTTTCCCTTCTCTCACTCCTTCGTCAATAATGAATCCAATGTTCTCTCTCAGCCCTTCAAAATCTACTTCATAGTCTCTAGTCCAAGGAGTCAGCACTATGACAGCTAACCCTCTGAGTTTCTTCTTTGCATCTTCGTAGATCAAATAAGAAACCCCCAAGCTCTCTTTACTAAAACTCGCAGTTATATCTTTCTGAAGTAACGTGGCGTTTGAAGGAGGCTTCATCTGCGTGTTATCAAAAAGATAAATAGAAGGAGAATGAAGGAGCCCACCACTAGAACTTTAAGGAGAGTGCCGTTTCTCTCCCAAATTAGAAGCATAGCATTCCATCTATTAATTGGGTTCTTCGAAGTTAACATGGAAAAAATTTCCGCCGCCTCCTCTTGAGTGAAGAGACCGTTGTCTATCTTCACTTTGCTCCCTTCTGCTTTACCAAACTTATGCCCTCTTATCCAGAAGTAATCTGTGAACTTTGTTTTCAGCCAGAGTGAGAACTCTTCCTCCATCATTTTACTTTTACTCATTGCATTAGAGGTATCTTACTGAGATATAGTAAAGTTTTACTATATTTTCCTCCGAGAGTAAAATGCCGAAGTTTATTTTGTTCCCTTCTGAAATCCAATAGTAAACCTCCCTTTTCCCCTCCGCTTTCACGTAATCTTCAATGAAAGAGGTTAACACGGATTTCGTCTCATCCCATTGAGCCTCCTTGGTGTAGGTGAGGTTGGCTACCAATATCTCCACGTTGCCGCTGATTTTGGATGGTTTAATAAGTTTTAAGCCAGAATGCAAGAAGAGGTTCATGGTTTTATTTAACCTGTCTTTTACGCCGGGTTGCACTACAGGTGTCCCGCCGACAAGGGTGTAGTAAGCTGAGGCTGAGTTTTCTCCCATAGCTACTTTTGTTCCAGTGGCGGCATCTATGGTGACGATAAAGGCAAGTTTAGTGATAACTCCGCCAGCCTGCTCGGTTATCACGTAGATCGGTATGAAATAGTACAGTTCCCCCCCTATTGAGTAAAGAAGGATGTTCCCGTGTCTGTAATTCTTTATGAAGGTCAACTGCTCTCTGACAGCGTCGTCTGTTTCAAGGGCTTGCAGAGCGGCTCTAGGTCCTATGTATTGCGAAGTGGAGTTCACCACGTGGTAAAGATATAGCTCTCCAAGTTTTTCTCCGCTATAAGCGATGTACATCCCAGCTAAATTCTTTCCCGGAGAGACCTCAAACTCCACAAGTTGTAGACCTATGAAGCGCGTTATGTCATCTTCGGTCATTAGAATGTAGTGAACTTCAGTGGATTCAGGCCTCTCATAAAAGTCTGAGCCCGACCTCCAGATGAAGGGGTCATTTACATGATACTTGAAATCTACATCTAGTTGCCCCGGCTCCTGTCTTTTGCCCAGCAAGGCCTCCGGATATCTCAGTTGAGGGATAAGCCAGTCTGGTGGAGGGTTATTCCAGCTTGGGTAGTACTCTCTATAGAAGGAGGAAAGGAAGTTGTCGGGTTCAGAGATAGCGTAACCCTGCATAGATCCGTTCTCGATATCTACGAGAACTACTGCAAAATAGCGGAGGTAATTACTCGCGGCGAAACCGGAATGCATGGGATAATCTATCAGAACTTGGACAGCGTAGTAAACCCTTTTCCCATCGGTTACTATGTAGGTATCCGAGTCTGGTTTGAGACCACTTATGAGCACCGTTTTTACTCTATTGATGACATCCCTATTGTAGAGCATGTTTATATCCTCTTGAGGAGGAGTGAAGGCGAAGCCTAACTGTCCATCCATCAAAAACCATAACATTCTTTGCCATCCTGAAAGTACGTAATCCGGCTTGTCGGGGTACGTGACGTTCCCTATCTCATCAAAGCCCTTTACATTAACGTAGACGTTGTTTCTGAAGCCTTCTCCGTAGTATATGAGTGGCTCCTTTGGGAGCCCGAAAGCCTCTTTTATACCTACGAACTCTCCAGTATGGCTATCTACGATTATGATCTTAGAAGCGTGTGTATAGATTAGGTGAGTGCTTATCCAGTCTGTGCGTGGATAAGAGATGGTTGTGGGAGCAACCCAGAACTCCCTCCCCTTTAAATAGATAATATCAGAGTCGGCGAGGGTCATCCAGTTCACACCTATCTGATTCTTCATCTTCGTGTACGCAGCGGTTTGATCCCACTGTCTAACTTTATTGACGATCTTAGTTACGTTACCAGTTGGAAGCTCAGATATGGGAACCTCCTTTACATCCTTTATCCCTGCCGCCCATCTTGTGACATAAATCTGTTTACTTAAGAATGGCTCCCACTCATATTGGATGTAGTTGTTATTCCAGTTTACCCAGAAGCCCACTATGAAGGCTGTGTTTATCATCAAGACTATCAGTAAGAGGGAGACCGATGCGAATAGTAGTCTCTTCCTTTTTGCGAAAGATAAGTTAACTCCTATGTGCCCTAGATGTGCGCTGAGCGAGATTATGAAGAAGGCTATGAAAAGTGCGATGCAGATGTTATAGACGTAAGGGGTTGTTACGTCCATTCTCCAGTAGGGGGCTCCAAATATTACCGTCAGCATTATGGCTGTGAGCATGACAAAGATGTTTCTGATCCATAGTCCCTTCTCTTCATACAGGAATGACTTTATCAGCTTAAGCAGAAATCTAACTACTATTATCGTGAGGACGACGCGTACTAGAGAATAAACTATCCAATACTGAATTTCCATAGAGGGCATCAACTTCACCAGTTCCTCACTGGATGGAGGGAGTAACGGCGTCAAGAAAATTCTAGGGAGTAGACCCCAATCGCCAATTCCCTTCAACGCCATGTAGAATGTCTGCGTGAAAGGACCTACAGTAGGGATTCCATTTGTTGAGACTATAACCGCGTAAGCTATAGTCCATTTGAAGAACTGCCAAAACCCCCAAATTAGCCTTCTTTTCCTAAAAGAGAAAACTGGCCGGATTCCTTCCTCCTCTACATACCGTGCTCTGAACTCTGTGAAGGCCTCTATAATGCCATAGAGATCGCTTCTCCCCGGTAAGGGGTTGATAACGAGAAGGGCGAGTATAGCGGCGAGGATGAAAGTCCAATTGTAATAAAAGACTGTTCCGAACCAGTCTATCCCGGCTTTATCTTCGTACATAGAAGCGGTGACCGTCCAGTTTATGTATATCGATAAAGAAGTGAAGAGGACTGCAAGTGCAATGATTAGGATAAGAATCCAGAGGAATCTCCAAAGGGACGGTCTAGGCCGCTCATACATAACTTTCTACCTTTTTATGATTCAACTGAAAACTCGGTCTGATATAGGTTTTATGTATTCTCTTCCCTTCCCCTGAGGGGAGCCGACGAGGACCCTGTAGTAAACCTTACCGCTCTTCTTCTCCGTTACCTCCTCAAGTTTCCCTCGCACCTTGATCCTCTCCCCTTCTGTGGCTATATCCGCGTAAAGGCTCTCATAGGAAACCACTTCTTTGATGTCGCCGATAGCTTCTCCTCGAGTAATATCGACGTCTTCAACCTTATAGACCGCAGGTAGGAACATACTGTCTAGATCTTCAGAGACTGTTGCGCCAATAGTGACTTCACCTAAAGCTCTATAAATCTTATCGCCATATTTCTCTTCTAGCTCTTCTTCTGTTTTTACAGGATGAAGAGAAAAGTTTACGCCCTCAAACTTTCCGATGTTCCATTTCCTTCTGTAAATAATCAGTGCCTCCTTAAGTGTAATTGGGTATCTTTCAGTTTTACGTTTACACCAATCCTTAAGTTCCTTCCCCTCTAGACGCCCTATGCTCTCCTCTCTAAGGGTCTTCTTCAAAAGCGCACTATTCTCTCTACCATAGACTGTGAGGTCGATATCTGAGAATTCGGGATTGTGGATCTCTAGGAGTACGGAGCCGGTTATCCCAAACTCTGAGATCGGTATTCCACTCCTCACAGATAATAGGGAGACTAATTCGATGATTACCTTCTGTAGCCTATCAGGTTTGGGTAGGCGGAAGATAGCCTTCAACTTCTCCTCTGGCAAGTAATGTTTGGAGATGTAATCTCGCGGAACAGCACTCATCTCTATTCCGTAAACTTCCGAGTGGAACGTATAATGCGGAGACTCCTCCTTAAGAAGAGTGAAAGTCTCTAGGAGACTTGGTATAGTATAGCTCTTTAGGACTCTCTTCAAAGGAGTACCCCGGTAAAACCAACGGCCCTTGACGGCAGGGATGTACTTTACGTAAGAGATCACCCGATCAGGCGGATGAAGAGAACCGACTACACAGAAGAAAAAGCCTTCCTTGGTTCTTATGAAATCTCGGTCTCTGAATCCTCTCTCCGTCCCCTAATCCCCTCCTAAGATGAAAGTTAAAAACATTAAAATAAGGAATAGGTTCTTAAAGCGTAAACCTTGAGAGTTCTAAAGATGAGGTTGAGGGACAGAGACACCGTATTAACTAGGGAAGGCTTGATCTTCAGGGTATATGGGTACTTTCATCCTCCTAGAGCCTATATTTGCGATGTGGAATACGCCTCCTCTAAGATTTACAGAACGGAGGACCCCCGAGCGATTAGGAAGGGGAGAGGCCTCCTTTACTACAAGTTCTACGCCGATGAGGGCCTCCGATTCGTTAAAGAGAAGTATCCCCAATACACAATATTTTACGAGCCTCTCCAGAGGTCTCTCGTAGGAATCCGCGAATCCCAGATATGGAAGACCCTTAAACCCGAGGAGAGATTAAACCACCTGATCCAACAGGAGGCAGAAGATCCTCTCATAGCGGCTTTACAGAGCCTGTACCGCCTAGTAACATCCAACGCTGGTATTCCGGGGTCCTCTCTAGGCGTTTTCGGCTCCATCTTACACGGCTTCCACCATCCAGCCTTCTCAGACCTTGATCTAATAGTCTACGGAAAGGAGAGGTTAGATAAACTACTAGAGGCTCTTAGAGACTTCTACGCGGAGAGTACGCCTTTACGCAACGAATTCGAGGAGGAGAGAGTTATGGAGGGAAAGCATTGGAGGTTCAAGAATTTAACTGTTAAAGAATACATCTGGCACCAGAGAAGGAAATTGATCTACGGCCTTTACAGGGACAAGGCAACTGGGCGAACTGTAAAGACCGAGTTTGAACCCGTTAAAGAGTGGGGCGAGATCCGGAATGAGTACTCCTCTGATATGAGGATACGTGAAGTTGGATGGATAAAGGGGAGAGCCCGGATAATAGATGATGAAGAGGCTCCTTTCATTCCATCCATATACAAAATAGAACCCCTAGACTTCCCAGGTTTTAGAGGAGAACTTCGGAGAATCATCTCCTATGTTGAGGAGTTCAGAATGCAGGCACGGCGGGACGAGACAGTATACGTCGAGGGGCATCTGGAGAAAGTTGAAGCTCCGAAGGAGAATTATTATCAAGTAACCCTATCTTATGGTCCTCGATACTACGAGCAAACATTAAAGGTGGTAAAGAGCTAAGCACGTATCATCTGGTCCAAGGGGCTGTTTCCGAGGAGCAATCTATAGTAGACTTCCCCGTTAAGTCTCTGTACCATCTCAACCTTGCCCTCAGCAATAACCCACTCATCCACCCTCGCTTGCTCGCAGAACCTCCCCCTGAAGGAGGCTATTTCCACTAGAGGCTCTACCTTCACTCCCTCAATGAAATCTACTTCATCGATTCGGTATCTGCATGGAGTAAAGATGGACTCAGAATCATCCGCAATCCTCGCCTTCAATCTTGCACGCCCTCGCCTTCTATATCTAATACTTCCATACTCCTCGTCCACTTCCCCCCAGTCTTTAACGAAACGCAAGAAGTAGTCTCTATTCTGGTAAATTCCCTGCATTACTTTCCTAGTCTCAGTCTTCAAAAACTCCTCAAAACTCGCCTTACTGTCCTTCGCTCTGAAGGCGTAAAGCCTTCTTAAACCATCTATATCATACCTCTTCAACATTCTTCCCCTTTCAGTTAGATCGAGGAGAGCGGCGTATACCCTCCGACAGTTATCCGATCCGTAGACCACTAGATCTAAATCGGATTTTCTGTTGTGGATGCCCGAGAGTATTGAACCGGAGACTCCCAAAGCACTCCAAGGAATCCTCGCCTCTTCTTTTAGGGTCTCCGCTAAATCCACAGCTAGACTCTCTATGGGATCTAGTTCATCAGACCCTCTTAACTCTCGTAAATACTCCGTAGGTCTATAATGCTTTACAACATCCTTGTGGGGGACCTCGCATAACCACTCATCAAAAACAGAATCGTAAACGAGGTACTGCGGAAACTTCTCCTTTAGGAGGTTGTACCGTTTAGAGAGGCTGTAGACTTTACTGAATCTAACTCCTCCTTTAAGTCTCTCCCCTCTTGAATTGGGGTAGTAACGGATGAATGCAACTACCCTACGAGGTGGATGGACGAGTCCCTTTACGTCGAATAAAGCTCCCTCAGAGACCTCTATGAGATCTCCTTCTCGCGCTTCAACAAACAAAAATTACCCTCCAATCTAAAGATGCAACTGAATCCGTAAGGGCTGTTCTCTTCAGTTCTCTCCATTTCTGTCTCTCACGTAAAGTCCCGCTTTTTGGAGAGCGAGAATTAAGCTGACTCCTATGAGAGTAGCTATTGCAGTGAGAACCGCTCTCTCAACGGCGGAGATCGGAATAACGGCCATAAAGAGGGCTGGTAGGTCCAATTCTGGCGGTATTTGAATGAAGAGACCGACCGAAGTTATGAAGGCTAAATTCCCTACCATATGATCAGATATTATGCCTGCGTAACTGGCCAGAGGAACGGCGAGTAAAAGTTTCCCTTTGCTGTTCTCTCTAGACCATCTAGCTACCGACCCTCTTCCGCCTAGGATAAGTAGGAGGCCTAGGAAATGGAGCGAAGGATAGAAAGGAGCTCTCTGCCCGATCCACGTCCCATACCATCCAGCTATAAGAAAGCCGAGAACAAGCGCTGCAACGATCCACCCTCTAACCTTACGCTTTCCAAAATGAAAATACTCCTGAGTGAAAGCGCCTGCGACGAAAGCTGAGGCTCCTGTACTTAACGAAGTTAGTACACTGAATGGACTACTAGCTACTATCACGCCTCCCACGAAACCAGCCAGCGCCCCAAGATACGGCCCCAAGATCAGACCCCAAATAGGCGCGATGGCAGCATCAAATTTTATACTGGCGCCTGAGACCCCAATTATTGGAATGCCTGGAACAAACTCCGCTATTACCGCCGATAGCGCTATAAAAACAGCCAATAGAGCCACCTTCCGCGTTGATATTTTACCAGCCGTCACATCATTCACCCTTGTACTTTTGGAAATTGTTTTGTCGTTTTATACATTACATATATATAAACCTAGTTGTAAATATCCGAAAAATCTCTTATCGAAGAGTTCTATCTGGTTTTCCTTATCGGCTTCCTTTTCAGCGGTGTTCCGCAGACTTGGCAAATTCTATGCGGGTAATCTTGAGGGTAGCTCTTGTAGCAGGCGGGGCAGTAACGCTTCCATAATATGCGTTTCCGTATTCCGAAGGTGATCAATGGCTTGTAGTTCAATCTGATCTTGTCTGCTACATTCTGGATAGAATAGTCGTCGGTCACTATAGTGGTGTCGTCTCCCTCTTTTTTGAGGTCTAAGGCCAACGCTAAGACTTGTATGTCAGCCTCTGAAAGGAGGTAGGAATCCCCCATAAGGCTCGAAGCATCCTTAACCTCAAGTAGCGCCTCTGAACTCGGCATAACAACTTTAGCCTTCCCACTTCTGATGGCGGCTTCCAAACGCGTTTTAGCTAGGCTGTTACGCGTTAATTCCTCGAGAACGGCTGGGGGAATATAGGAGGTCATCTCGAGGGATGAAGGGTTTAAACCTGCTATAAGGGATGAAGTATCCAGAACAATTACTTCTCTCCCTTTACCCTTCAGATTCTCCCCCCTCTTGAGAATAGTAATCGCGCTCTTAGTCTATCATAAAATCCACCGTTGAATCTAATAAATGAAGTTGTGTGCTCCGATTTCACTATCTTAACGAATCGTTCTTCAGAACTCGTAGTGCACTGGTAGTGACCATCCACTACAATGCTGACTTCTTTAGGTTTAAGAATCTCTAATTTAACTGTTGAAGAGGAGGAGAAGACGATAGGATGAAAGATCGTTAAGGGGCATACTGGAGTTAAGACGAATCCGTCTATCAATGGGTCAAGTATCGGTCCTCCAGCAGAGAGAGAGTACCCCGTCGACCCCGTTTGAGAAGCTATTACAAACCCGTCTGCCCGTCCTTTCGCAATAGGTATTCCATCTCTCCAGACTCTAACGTACAATAGCTTCGCTAAGGTCTTTGAAGTTATGTAAACTTCATTCAAGGCGTCCGGAAGTCTTTTCTTGCCTATAAAGGATGCGAGCTTAACAGACCGCTCTAACCTATAATCTCCCTTCAGGCACCTCTCTAGAGCCTCTAACCCTTTACTAGGCTTCACTTCCGTTAAGAAACCTCTTACACCCATGTTTATGGTGAGGAGTGGAGGCTCAGGTTTCGGTATTCCAAGGCATGTATTGAGTATCGTGCCATCTCCACCTATCGTAACAATGAGGTCTGTCTTCATCTTCTCAAGAGGTACGCCTTCCCTCTCTCTACCAAGTAACCTGGCGAGGTTCTCCTCCACACGTAAGGTTACTCCTTTCGATTCTAGGTATTCCACTACTCTCTCCGCGTACTTAAGCGCCTTCTTCCTATCATGCCGTGCAACGATTCCTATAACTTGAAATTCTGTCATCTGTCAAACACCAAATTATCGCCCTATTAACGGATTAATCTAATGTGATATATTCCGTGTTTCTCCGAATAAAATCTTTGACTCTTCTTCATTTTCCTCTCTTTAAAGACTTAAATGTTAATCCTTTAAATAATACAAATTCTAATACGTTCAGAAGAGTCTGTGGAAGAGGAAATTCCGTGAATGTTGATCTGTTAATAGGTGTGAGGTGGTATTGTGAGTAGACCTGCTGATGTGGGCTCTCTGAAAGTTGGTAGCTACGTGATAATAGATAATGAACCCTGCCGTATAGTGGAGTACACGAAATCTAAACCTGGGAAGCATGGCACAGCTAAAGCCAGAATCGTCGCTATTGGTGTCTTCGACGGAACCAAGAGGAGCTTCGTTAAGCCTGTTGACGCCCAAGTGGAAGTTCCTATAATAAATAAGAGGACCGGGCAGATAATCTCTGTAATGCCGCAAAGCGTCCAGATTATGGATCTAGAGACATACCAAATATTCGAGGCTTCTATGCCTGAAGATGAGGACCTCGCTTCAAAGTTAACTTCAGGCGTGGAAGTTGAGTACTGGAGCATCTTAGACAGGACTAAGATAGTCCGCGTGAAATAGTCCATATAGTTCCACCGTCACCCACAAAATCCAAAAAAGAAACTTTCATCTCCTACTTTCTTTAGGATGGAGAGGTAACCGTTGGACCCTGTCAAGCAGATAAGGCTTTATCCAGGAATATCCCTTAGGGAACTCCTTTCAGAGATGCGAGAGACCGGCGTCTTAGGCGCCGGAAGATTAGGGAAGTCTGTTGATCTTGTAGTCGAGATGTTCAAAGATCCAGACTGCACCGTTTTCCTAACTTTGGCCGGTCCTCTAGTTCCAGCCGGCCTACGCGTTATAATCAGCGGTCTAATCAAACGAGGTTGGGTGGACGTTATAGTTACTACCGGTGCAAATATGGTCCATGACATGGTTGAAGCCATAGGCCACAAACATTACAAGGGGAGCTTCTACGCGGAAGATGAGGTCCTTAAAAGGGACGAGGTCGGTAGAATCGGAGATATATACGTGGAGCAGAAAGCCTTCGAAGACTTGGAGAGATGGCTTCATAAGATTCTAGACGACATTCCAGAATTGAAGAAGGGGCCTATCTCCATATCTAAACTACTTGAGGAGATAGGGCGAAGAATCGAAGATCCGGACTCAATATTGAAGGCGGCTGCGGACAATGGTGTACCCATAATCTCACCAGGCTTCTTAGATTCTATAGTTGGTTTCCAGTTGTGGATTGCATGGCAGGATAAGAAGGTTCAGTTAGATCCCTTCCTCGACCTCACGGTGATCACTGACAAGGTCTTCGAAGCGAAGAAAAGCGGAATAATAATACTTGGAGGCGGCTATCCGAAACACTTTGGGCTTTTCGCAAATACCTTCAGAGATGGAGTAGACCTAGCAGTTCAGATAACCATGGACAGACCAGAACCCGGTGGCCTCAGTGGAGCCCCCTTGGAGGAGGCTATAAGCTGGGGGAAGTTGAAACCTGAAGGTAAAGCTGTAACGTTGATCTGTGATGCTGTAATAGCCTTCCCGATAATAATCGCGGCTGCCATGGAAGCTATCAACGAAGGTTGAGGGATCAGATTTTTATTCTATCTTTATTTTGTACCCCTTCTTTCTTGGGAGGTGAATCTCTAGAATCCCGCCTTTGAAGGAGGCTTTAGCCTTCTCTGTCTCCACTGGAACTGGAATTCTAACTCGCCTTCTGTAACAGACGAACTCTCCAGTTCTATGTCTCAATCCGAAATCGTCAAATCTTAATCTCCGTTTCATCATCGCCTTTATCTCTATAACATTCTCGTTCACCCATTCGATCTCCAGCGTCTCTGGGCGAACATAGGGGAGATCAGCTCTTACTACGACTTCCTCGTCCATGACGTATACTGTGCAAAGAGGCTCTAGAGAACTTGAAGTCACATTCCAACTGGGCCGCTCTAAGGTCTCCTCAAATAATTCGTCAATGTAGCTCTCAAACTCTTCCATGTATTCCCTCATTAAATCGAAGATACTTCTCCTACGTCTTGTAGACAGTTTCACCTCCCCCCTCCTAAACATATAACGGCAAATCGTATTCTTGAGACTTCTTCATCTCAGTTAATTCCCTCTGCGTCCTCCTCATCATGTCCCTCGTCCTCAACCTTATCTCCTCCCCCTTCTCCAACAGCTTTGAAACGTCAACTTTGACATCCGTTATCTTCGAGAGCTCTGTAAGGGCGGCTGCGGCGGCGTCTGGGTCTGGAAATCCGTAGAAGGATTCCGCTAAGAGCACGATGGCGGGAACGTTATTTTCAGCGCAGTATCTTAAGATAAGGGCGCTTGGACCAACGATGTACCCTTCCTTCAGAACTTTGACCCCATTATCCTCTAGATGTTTAAGCATGAGGGGTGTGGAAGCGGCGCCGAAGACTCTAGGCTCCTTAATCTCCTGTCTATTAGGGACTGGTATTCCACTGATCGATATTATAGTCCCAACTTTCTTCTCTACGCTCCATTCTAGAAGCGCATTCATAATCGGTCTCAACGCCGTTGCTGGCACAGCTATTTCAGAGACCACCGTCGTTATTGAACCATTACTGGAGATGCGGAGGGGTGTATGAGGTAATCCATCATGCAGGACTGTTATGGGCGGCATGTAATCTGAATCTAACTGCGCTACTTCTGTAAGTTTCTTCTGGGATTTAACATGGGTAGTTGCTATGAGACCTACCAACCCAACGTCAGGTAACCCGTACAGCATGGTCGTCCCAGGCGTTACGGGAGCCTTCTCTATTATCTTCACATGCTCAGACAATTTCAACCCGTTCCTCACCCTAGTAAGTAGGCGTAACACAAAGAAAGAGTTTACGTTAATTGAGGTGCCAAATAGATAAGGCTAGGGGGTGTTCTCCCTAAAGTCACGCATTTGATGCTTTAATATTGGAGTATTCTTCCGTCTTCGAGTCGAATGACGTGATCCACTTCGCTCTCTAGATCCGAGATGTGGCTGATGATGAATATCTGCTTGAACTTGGCGGAGAGATCCTCTTTAATAAAGCGTATAATCCCTTCCCTTCTATCGGCGTCAGAGCTCGCCAGAGGCTCGTCCAAAAAGAGGAACTCCGGGCTTGTTCCTTTAGACTCTGGCATCAACGCTAAAGCGAAAGCCAGCCTCATGGCAAGGAGGAACTGATCCTCCGTTCCTCCAGAGAAGACCTCCTTCGCCCTGAACTCTCCAGCGTCTGGATCCCAAACCTTAAGGTTGTAGTCCTCATCCAGTTGCACAGCTCGGTAGCGTCCATTTGTTATGCTCGGTAGGATGCGGCTCATATACCTCTCCACATTCGGCCTTACGCGTTCTCGTAGGGACTCTGCAGTCTTCTCTAAGGCTTCGATGGCTATCTTAACAACTTGAACACGTCGCTCCAATTTCTCAACTACTTCTCTCTGAGTCCTTTCCTTATCAGGAACCTCCTGATTATTCACTAGAAAATCCGAGATCTCCTTTAACCGGGTTCTCCGTTCATTAAGAAGCGCTTTATTATGAGTGAAGTTACTCTCTAAATCCTTTTTATACCCTTTAGTTTTTTCATAAACCTCATCTGAGAAGACTACTCCTTCAGGGAGCTCTGGAAAGACTATTCCCTTAGCTTCCTTCTCGAGTTCTTCCAACTCTTTAAGGTATCTCTCTCTTTTCTTTTCAAGAGAGGATTTCCCTTCCAGTTGAGACTTGAGGTTTCTCATCCTCTCCTTTAAGTTGTTAACCTTCTCCTTGTCGCTTCCAAGGAGACGTGATAGTTGACTCACCGCCTCCTCCAGATTCTCCCATCGCCGCCCTTCCATCAACTCTGCATAGCGACGTATGCTTCTGCATCTTTCAAGGGCTTCCGCTGTTAACTTGGAGAGATCGCTTTCCAAGGCTTCGATTTCACCAGTTAACGACTGAAGAGTCTTCTGATGATCCTCCAAAGATTGAACCTTGGAGATCAGAAGCCTAGCTTTCGTTTCCATAGAGATCTGGTATGCCATAGATACGATGAGGAGAATCCCTACAAGGACCACTCCGACTGCCATAAACTGGGGCAGGTTCATACTCAGCATTACGAAGGCGGCTAAGAAGCAGATCACAGCGCCTATAAGCAACGGCCACGTTAACAGCCTCCTCCGCTTGATTCCTTCAATCTTCTTCTTGTCGAAACCTGAAAGCTCTCTTTCCAGCTGAGCTATAGCCCCTCTGACTTCCTCAACTCTCTTCCCAACCTCCTCCTTTCTGATGGTTAAACGTGAGGCTTGCCCCTTCATCTCTTCGACCTCCATTAACACTCTCTCTGCGCTCTCGAGATCAGAGAACCCGGCAAGTTCTCTCTGCGTCTCTTCAAGGCGTTTCTCAACGGTTTCAAGCTCCCTCAAGCGGCTCTCAAGTTCTCTCAGAAGCTTCTTCTGAGCGTCGATATTCTGGCTCAGCTGCCTTCTCCTATCACGGGCTTTTTTATAGGCTTCTAGAGAAGTGTAGAGTTTTGTTGTCTCCTCCAATTCTGCACCGATTCGCTTAACTTCATTTTCAAGCCATTGAACACTCTTCTCTAACTTCTTGAATTCCCTCTCTTTCTCTCTGTACTCTTCGAGTCTCCGTTGTAACTCTTCGAGTTTCTGCCTTTCCAGAGTTAATTTTCCAGGTCTACTATGGGTTCCCTCGAGGTTTCTTCGTTCCTCATTTAAGTCCTTCAAGGCTGTGTTGAAGCAGTCAAGGTTCATGAAGGCGTTTACAACTTTGATTCTATCCTCTCTACCCTGCTCCACGAGGTGCTCTAGGTCCTTCTGGGCGACTACGTTACTGGCGACCATCTCGTGAAAGGAGACCCCTCCTAAGTATCTCTTAACTTGCTCCGTGACTTGCCTCTGACCAGTAGCTGCTACTTCCCATTTCCCATCAGCCTTCTTAATCCAAAGCCGAGCCTTATTCGGTTTATTCAAGTATAGGTCTCTCTCAACACGGAGCTCCCTATTTCCCGATAAGAAGCGAACTCTCACTTTAGCATGTCTCTTTCTATAAGTGATTAGATCTTCATCGGAGGGTCTAGCGCTTGGTCTTATCACCCTCGAATAAAATGCGTAGAGTATAATGTCCAATATCGTCGATTTCCCGCTCTCATTCGGTCCACAAATCAAGGTAACGCCTTCAGGCATACGGAGTTCCTTATCAAAAACCGGTTTTTTGAAGTTAGAAGCGTAAACCTCCAGGAGCTTTACCATCCTCCAGCCTCCTGCAACTTCTTCTCACAGATCCTAAGAGCCTCACGGAGAAGCGCCTTCTCCATACTTTCAGCTTTCTCCATCCGTTTCTGGAAGTAAAAGGATAACTGTTTTAAGGGGGTAGTCTGAGGAAGAGGTTCGAGGGCTCCTAAATCCTCGATCTCCAACCTACTTTCATCTATGAGTAAAGTGAAGAAGAGCTCTTCTGCGAAGGATAGGATGTCCGCCCTTCTATAGGTGCTCAGACGCTTGACGCTGACTTCCCCTAATAGACGTACACGGAGGATCAATTCCGGATCTTTGATTTTATAAAGGGCGCTCTTTAGGGAATCGCTTATCTTCCCCCGCTTCTCCACTTTATACTCAAGAGTCTTCATTTCCCTAGCATGCGTTTTGATGAACTCTTCTGAGACTACGCCAGACTTATCCAGCTCCAACCATACGAAGCCCTTCTCCTCCCCCTCCTCAGAGAAGTCCACCCTCTCCGTACTCCCAGGGTATACTACTTCCACATCGCCGATCTTCTCTCTCTGGTACGAATGGAGATGTCCCGCAGCGACTAGTTGAAGGTCGGCTGGGATGGACCCCGGCTGCACTTTAGGTTCATTAGCGTAATAGCCCTTAAACCCTGATATCGGATAGTGAAGTAGCATAATATTGACGTCGCCCACTTTGGGTAACTTCACGTCCTTTAAGGGGTCTTCATCCCAAGATAAAGTCGGATTATAACTCATCCCTGAGATGATAGTTTTTAGCCCATCTATCTCCAAGGAAACAGACTCCAATCGTGTCGAGTTTTGGAAATATTTGGCGTAGCCTGATCTCCCGTAGACAGCTAGAGGGGACATTCCCTGCTCAGCACTCTTCGGAGTATCGTGGTGTCCGCTGATAAGGAAAACTTTGATTCCAGAGTCGTAAAGACTTTTGAAGTAACCCATGATTCTGGTACGTGTGGGATTCCTAGGTTGTATATGGTCGAAGAAGTCTCCGGAGACCAGAAAGATATCCGGCTTGTTTTCTAATGCGAAATCTACAACCTCCCCAAAGCAACGGAGGAAGTCGCCTTTCCGTTCATACCTTTTAGAACCGAACATTACTGCCGGAGGGTCAAGGTGGTTATCTGCAGTAAGGACTACCTGTAACCCCAAATTCTAGACCTCCGAAAAGACTCCTGTAAACTTCTCTTCACGTTCAACATTCCAACTAGCTTCCCGTATAACCGTCCTCCTCGCTTCTTTCAATCTCTCAACTATGTCTATATCCGCCCCGCCCTCCCTAGTCTTCCTCCTCCTCACCCTCACCATAACAGGAGTCTTAGTTACTTCACCTACTATGACGGCTTCACCGGGATTTAACCCCGGAAGATCATCGAGTAAGTCTTGGCTAAGCCTCTCCGAGCTTTCAGAGACAGCCTTCTGGTCGCTGGGGTTAGTTAATTTCATTATAATTTGACTATTGCATTGGCTTAGGCTATCCGGATGGATTTTAGATGGACGCTGTGTTATGAGTATAAGGAAGAGTCCGAACTTACGGCCTTCAGAGGCTATCCTCTTAATGATTGGAGTGCTGAAGGTGGAGCGGCCCGAATATGGTATAAACCTGTGGGCTTCTTCTATGAAAACGAAGACTGGGTATTCAAATTCACCGTTTATGATTGTAGTGAAGGCTTCTTCTAGTATTCGTGAAGTGATGTAGTCCATGCTGACATCCTCTAAGCCAGACAAGTCGATAACGGAAACGTGCATCGGTTTTAAGAGGGAGGCGATAGGTGTGGATTGGTACGTAAAGACTCTGAGTTTATTCAACTTCCGTATGTACTTCATAGCTGAAAGGAAGTAACCTCTCTCACTCTTCCGTCCGCTTTCTTCCGAAAGCTCCTCCATAACCCTCAATAGGTCTCCAGGTTGGTAATACTTCTTCTCCTCACGCAGTCTCTCGAGGGCTTCTCTTACAGCATCCCGCAGATTCTTCCATCTCTCTAGAATGCCCGCAATGTCACAGACTTCGTCCTCGCTCAAATTTTGGAAGGAGATCTCGTAAGATTGAAGTTTTCCCACATCTTGTTCTCCGTACCTACCTGTACTAGCTGGGTTCCTGAAGATGGTTACTCTATCAGCATACTCGTATCTCCCACCTTCATCTGTTAAAGAGAGGAATACATAGTCAGCGTGAGGGTCTATCACCAGGATGGAGGCCCCCTTCTCTAGGAGCTCTTCGATTAAAACGCCTGCGCAGTAGCTTTTCCCAGCTCCGGTTTGAGCTATTATGGCGAGGTGCCGACGGAAACCAGCCACGGAGAGCTTCACTGGCACATCAGGTCTAGATATGAGGTTTCCTACATAAAGCCCCTCTTCCTCCGGAAAGGAGAAGAACCTCTCTAGGAGCTCTTGAGGAGCAATATACACGGGGTTACCAGGGATCATGGCCCTTCTAGGCATCAAGACACGCCCTTCCATCCCTGAATCTCCTTCAACCATATACCCGAGTATACGGGCCACTCCTACAGCCCGCGCTTCCTCTATTCCCGCCTTCTTCATCCTCTCCAATTGCTCCACGTCAAGTCTCTCAGTCAACGTATCACTTTTAGAGATCACCTTTTCCACCTGCGCCAGAACCTCTACCGGTCGTAATGCATCATCTACGTATTCTGTTCCGGTTACGAGCAAGTACTCCCATTTAGGTGGGTACTCCTCTTGGCTGGATATGAAGAAGAACTCTGATGAGGTTGCCTCACTAACGATGAAACCTACAGTCCTTAATTCACGGGTATTGTACACGCCTATACCCCCTTGTATGAATAAGTAAAAAGCCAAGCTCTCTTTCTAGGGCTCTCTCATAAATGTCATCTACGTCTCGTAAATGAAGCTTCACCATATCATCAGCGTATTTCAACCAAACATTGTAGTTTCGTAGTCCCCCATAACCCGAAAGTAAAAGTCGGAGAACCTCTTCAACCTTCTCCTTAAATTCATACAGGAGGAGGTTTCCGGTGAGTTCTCTCATAGTGTTATCCAGTCCGACGTCCCAAGATGGAACATCTACACGGATTGGAGTATCTCTTGGATCGAATAGAACATGAAAGGATACCACAGTAGGGAAATTCAGAATTAGACGGATTGTCTCTACAGCCTCCCTTAAAAACTCATCTCTTCGATTATAATTCTCGACGATGGCGTTCTTAAAATTATGTCTCACGTAGCCCTCGGCGTTTCGTGAAATATTCTTCAGCATCGTCATAGCCTGCTCTTGAGCTCCCAGCTCTACCGGGGTCGTGTATCCCGGAGAAGAAGCGAAATGAGAGATCATCTGGAAGTCTGTACCGATACGAGCCTCCAATAGTATAGCCTCCATTTTTTCTAACGCTCTTCCATGCCTCTTCTTCAGTTCGGTTAACTTCTCAAAAGTGAAATTTGGATTTGTATTGATGGTTTTGAAGCATCTTGAGAGGGTTAATCTCTCCTCTGGAGTTAATGTTTCCTTTAGTGCTTTCAGTTCTTCAGAAAAGAGTTCTTTGAGTAGGAGGGTTTTTGTAAAATTAGCTCTAGAATCTTTACTTACCCCTACTAGATGAATGTTGTTCTCTTTGCATTTCTCCAAGAGTTCTGAGTATAATTTTATATAATCTAGTGAGAAGGCTGAGTCTCCGTCTACTGGGAACTCCCTAAAGAGGTGCGACATCCTTCCATAGAGTGACCCGTCAATAAGTATAAACTTCAAGTCTCCCTTGAGCTTCTTCACGTTCTGTAAGGCGAGTTTCATCTCAACGAACTCCGTTTTCAGGGAGATGTAACCCTGCACCTCCTCCTCTCTCCCTCTAGCATAGAACACGTCGCTATCCAGTAATCTCGCCTTCTCTCCCTTATTCGTCACACCGAAAGCCCTTGTAACATAAAATCTAGCCCCTCCAACATATTCTCTCATCGCCCTGCTACCATCAACGGCGAATACGTGTACTTCCTCGAGGTCTTCTCGAGGAATCTGGTGCCAATTCCTATCGAAGACTGCTTTTAGTGCTTCATTTATAATAGAGTCCTCTTTCATTCCAAGTTTCTCTCTCATAGAAGTCTTCTTCGCTCTAAGTACTTCCATAAATAGATCAATAAACCTCGGCATCCACTCTCTCCATCCAAGACTAACTAATAATTAACCGATTTTTAGCGACTCCTATTCAGTATTTGTGAAATACGGTACATAAATATAGTTACCATTCCTCATCCGTTAAAATTGTAATAAGCACCTTCCTCTTAAACTCCAGGTAGACATATGATAAGAGTAGAAAGAGTTTTCTTATAGTTTATACATCGCCTCAATATTGAAAGGAGCTATCCTCTCCTAAAAAGTCTTTAACTGAGGGGGATAAAAACTACGGAGTTACAAGATTTCCTTAACAAACTGGAAGAGGAGAAGCTGAACCTCTACATCATGAAAGGATCAAAAATTCTCTACTCCAGTCGAAAGATGGGGATGCTCCCTCTCCTAGAGGCTATTTCAGAGTTAGGCCTCAAAGAGTTGGCTGGCTCAACCGTCGTTGACAAAATAATAGGTAAAGCTGCAGCTCTCCTAATCAGCTATTTTAAAGCAGAAGAAGCCTTCGCGGGGACTATAAGCGAAGGGGCGATCCGCGTATTAAGGAAGAACGGAGTTCGATATCAAGCGGAGAGAACGGTTAAGAATATACTTAGCAAAGACGGCAGAGGAGTCTGTCCCTTTGAAGAATCAGTGTCAAATGTTGAGGACCCGGAAGAGGGCTATAAAGTGATAGTTCGTAATACACGAGAAGCCTTTTTACATTAAGTGAATGGTTGGCGTATGTATTGGCGTGGGAAGGCCTCGGTGGTCGCATCAAGGTTCAGCCGGAAGACTTCATCGTTGAAGAACTCTGGAACGACAGAGTAGTCACAGTAGATTACTCTATATTCCAAGCGTTGAAAGACCTCCTTCAATCAAAAATCCATGAACCAAAGGACTTCCTGCACTTCACATTAATAAAGAGGAACTGGGACACGGTGAAGGCCCTCCGTTACATGGGGTTCCAACTCAAATGTTCACTAAAAAGATTCGGCTTCGCCGGACAGAAGGATAAAAGAGCGCTCACAGCTCAGAGGGTCTCAGTATGGAAAAAGAAGATTCCAGAATTGAGGAAGGTTAGGCTCAAAGACCTCAAATTGAAAGACTTCACATACGCTGAAGAGCCCATAACCCTCGGCTCTTCTACAGGGAATAGATTCACTGTTACTATCCGAGAGATTCCAAAGACCCGAAGAGAGATAAAACGGACTCTGAAAGCTTTTTATAGACGCATA